>DASTWL010000025.1 GCA_035765895.1 Verrucomicrobiia bacterium
CAGCAGACAAAATTCCACCTCGAAATGCTGGTTGACGATGGCCGCGCCTTTCTTGAAGAACAAGCTGTCGCCGCGTTTGGCCGCCCAGACGCCGTCGGCCGTTTCCCAGGTTTTTTTGCCGGAAATCACGTTCACCAGATAATCGTTGCGCGCCCACATCCCGACCCGCTCATGGCCGATGCCGCAGGTGTATTCGGCGAAAAGAAAATCCCCGATCTCGAGCTTGTTGATGCCCGGATTCTGGCGGACGGCTTCGTATAGATCCAACATGCGACGTGGCCGAATCGTCGCGGGGGATTCATCGCGCGGTTCGGAACCACTGACAAAGTAAGCGAATCTTCAATAAGAACAACAAAAACTCTGCATAAGTGCGCGGCTGCGTGGACCGGTGGCTGGCCGACCAATCTACCTGAAAAATCGTGGTTGAACTACCAGGCAACACAGCCCGTGGCCTGCGATTCGGGCTTTGAAGTGGTGCACCCATGAGGAGTTGAACCTCAAACCTGCTGATCCGTAGTCAGCCGCTCTATCCAATTGAGCTATGGGTGCAACCAAAAGGAGTGACACACTACCTGTCTCAATCGCTTGGCGCAAGATTTTTCAAGCGTCCGTTTTGGACGGCGATTTGACTTAAAAAGAATGTTACCGAAGGAGGGGCATGAGGTTTCTGGGGAAGCCCCTGTAAGCTCAAAATGGGTGTTACCGAACCATGGACACGAAAATGAGCGAAATCACACGTCAAGAAGTGCTGGCCAAGAAGCGGGAACGCTACGCGCGGGCTGGCAAGAAACACAAAGGTAAAATCATCACCGAACTGGTCGAGTTGTTCGGCTATCATCCCAAGTCTGCCATTCGTGCGCTGCGGCCCCGCAAGGTCAGCGCGGGGCCGTTTGTGCGGGGTCGGCCCAAGGAATATGCCCCGGCCAAACTGCTGCCGCCGCTCAAGGCCATCTGGCTGGCGGCCCTGCAACCGTGCGGCGAACGGCTCAAGGCCTGCCTGACCGAATGGCTGCCCGCCTACGAGGCGGATCACCGGCGCCTCGACGCCGACGTGCGCGAGTCGTTGCTCGCCGCCAGCCGCGCGACGCTGGACCGGCTGCTCATCCCGGCGCGGATCGCCCATCGTCGCCGCGCCACCACCCGCCCGGGCAATTGGCTGCGCCAGGGCATTCCCATCCGCACCGAGTGGGCGGAACAGGCGCCGGGCTTTTTGGAACTGGACACCGTGGCGTTGTGCGGCGGCGCCTTGGATGACCGGCACGGCTGGATGTTTTCGGGCGTGGACATTCACACGACGTGGAGCGTATTGAGAGGCTTGCCCAACCGCAGCGAAGCCAGTGTTTGCGGGCAGATGGGTGATGTCCAAGCGCGGCTGCCCTTCGCCCTGCGCGGGGTGGACAGCGACAACGGCGGCGAGTTCATCAACCATCAACTGGCGAAGTATCTGACGGAACGCACGCCGCCGGTGGCCTTCACGCGATCGCGCCCGTATCGCAAGAATGACCAGGCGCACATCGAGCAAAAGAACTTCACGAATGTGCGGCAATGGTTCGGCTACGAACGCTACGAACATCCCGACGTGTGGCCGCTGGTCAACACGCTGTGCCGGGGCGCACTGGATCAACTGCTCAACTACTTCCTGCCGACGATGAAGCTCGAAAAGAAGGAGCGCGTCGGCAGCCAGACCGTGCGGCACTACGGCGTGACGCAGACGCCGCTGGCGCGGGTGCTGGCCTGCGCCGAGGTGACGGCGGAAACGAAGGCACGGTTGCAACGGGAACGGGCCGCCCTGAATCCGTTTGCGGTGCGACGAGAAGTGGACCGGCAGTTGAAAGCCATCGAAGCGAGCCGTCGCGCCACCGCTTGACCCGGAACCGGAATCCCGCTACAAAAAAACCCCCAAGAAAACGGGAGCAAGGGAAGCCGGACTGCCACCGTGCCCCGGTTTCCTTTGTTCTCATGTTGGGGACAAATTGGGTAACACCACTTTTGAGCCACCGGACACCGTTCCGACATCTTCTTCGGTAACACCTATTTTTGAGTGCAGGCGC
>DASTWL010000026.1 GCA_035765895.1 Verrucomicrobiia bacterium
GGGCCAGCTCCGCCTCATGGGTCGCCGCCACTTTCGCGGCGCCTTGTTGCAGGGCAAGCAACTGCTGCTGGGTGGATTGGAGCGATCCCAGCAGGGCGCCCTGTTGCTGCCAGGCCGCGCGCAGTCTGGCCTCGCGCTGCCACTGCCACACCACCAGGCCAGACAAGCCGAGCGCCAGCAAAAACAGGAGCGAAAGGGCGATGTTTTTCATGGCTGAAGACCGGTGCCAGCCGGCGCGCGCCGGCTGTTTTGGGGAGCAAAATCAAAAATGCCCCGGGGCGCAACGCCCAAATCCGGACGGCGATCCGGTTGCGGCAGATTCAACGGCCCCACCCCGAAGAAAACCGCGTTGAGTCCCGGGCGCGCGCCGCCTATGCTGGCCGCATGAAGGTATTCGTCACCGGTGGCGCCGGCTATATCGGTTCGGTTTGTGTGGAGGAATTGCTCAACAAGGGACACACCGTCACGGTTTATGACGACCTGTCCGAGGGACATCGCTCCGCCGTGGATCCGCGGGCGGCGTTCATTCACGCGCGCCCGAATGAGGCCGGCAACATTGCGGCCGCCGTCGGCTCCGTGCGACCCGATGCCATCCTGCACTTCGCGGCTTACGCGCTGGTCGGCGAATCCATGACGAACCCGGGGAAATATTTCCGGAACAACGTCTATAACGCCCTCCAGCTGGCCGACGCCGCCGTCGAGTTTGGCGTCAAGAAGTTCGTCTTCAGCTCCACCTGCGCCACCTACGGTCCACCGGACCGCGTGCCGATGACGGAGGATTTGCCGCAACGCCCGATCAATCCCTACGGCGAATCAAAGCTGATGTTTGAAAAAATCCTGCTGTGGTATCAGCAGATTCACCGGCTGGAGTTCATTGCATTCCGCTACTTCAACGCCGCCGGCGCGAGCGAAACGTTTGGCGAACACCACCGCATCGAGACACACCTCATCCCGAACGTCCTCAAGGTCGCGCTCGGCCAGGCGAAACAATGCGAAATTTACGGCACGGATTACCCGACGCCGGACGGCACCTGCATTCGCGACTACATCCACGTGCGCGATCTCGCGCAGGCGCACATCCTGGGCCTGGCGCCCGGGAAGGCGGGCTTTTTCAATCTCGGCAACGGCGATGGCTACTCGGTCCGGCAGGTAATTCAGACCTGCGAGAAAATCACCGGCAAACCCATCCCCGCCGTTGAAAAACCCCGGCGACCCGGCGATCCGCCCAGGCTCGTTGCCTCCGCCACCAAGGCGTTCACCGAACTGGGCTGGAAACCGCAGTTTCCGAAAATCGAGGACATCATTGCCACGGCCTGGGCCTGGCATGTGAAGCATCCCAACGGCTATCCGGACTAACCCCCCCCAACGCCATGAGCGCCGAAGCCCACGCCATGAAGCACGTGTTGTTCGTCGATGACGATCAGGTCGTGCTGCGGCTTTACCAACAGGCGCTCTCCCAACGCGGTCTGCGCGTGCAGGCGGCCGCCGACGGACTGGCTGCCATTCAATCGCTCCGCGTCAATCCGCCCGACCTGGTCGTGCTGGATTTGATGATGCCGAAATTCTCCGGCGTGGACGTGCTGAAGTTCATCCGCTCCACGCCCGCCTTGAAGGAACTGCCCGTCATCGTGCTCTCCAACTCCTACATGAGCGAGCTGGCTGAACAGGCGGTGGCCGTCGGCGTCCAGCAGGCCCTGCTGAAAACACGTTGCACGCCAAACCACCTCGCGGGCGTCATCGACGGCCTGCTGGTCAAAAAGCAGCCCGCGCCGGCGCCCGAACCCCCGACACCCCAAAGCGACGCAACGCCCGCGCCGCCAGCCGCCGCAGCCGAGGAGACCAAATCCCCCGAGCTGAACATCCAGGCCGCGCGCCTCAACCTGTTTGCCAACGCGCTCAAGATCCGGGCGGAACTGCATTCGCTC
Organism: Verrucomicrobiia bacterium; assembly: GCA_035765895.1. NCBI lineage: Bacteria > Pseudomonadati > Verrucomicrobiota > Verrucomicrobiia > Verrucomicrobiia bacterium. The sequence continues at coordinate 1,926 of DASTWL010000026.1, forward strand.
GGGATCGCGTTCGCCCAGGCACAAAACGACACGGAACGCGGCGTCCGCCTCCAGAACCTCTGCCGACGCGTCCATTTCCTCACCGCCTCCGCGGCCCTGGCCGAATGCCACCAGATCGCCCTGCTCACCAGCGCGTTTGAGGCGCTGTTGTTCGAGATGATGCAGCGGCCCGACGTCATCAATGCCTCGGTGCGACGCACGGTGGCGTTCACGGTGGATTTTCTGGGCCTGCTGCTGGAGCGCGCCCAGCACATTGACGTCACAACGCCCGTCACGCCGCAGGTGCTCGTGGTGGATGACGACCCGCTCGCAAACCGCCTGATCAGCGCCGCGCTGGAACGCGGCCGGCTCTCGGCGCGCACCACGGAAAACCCCGCCGCCGGGCTCGAATGGGCGCAGCAAATCCATTTCGACCTCTTCCTGCTCGACGTGGAAATGCCCGACTTGAACGGGTTCGAGCTGTGCAAACAAATCCGCGCCCTTCCGGGCTATGCGCGCACGCCCGTCATCTTCGTGACGAGTCACGCGGATTTTGAACATCGCTCGCAAAGCATTCTCAGCGGCGGCAACGATCTGATTTCCAAACCCGTCCTGCCCATCGAACTGACCGTCAAGGCGATCACGCATCTGCTCCGCAGCAATCTCGAAGCACACAGTGCGACGAGTTGAGAGCAGCGTGCTGGCATTTGCGGTTCAGCCTGACAACGGCGGAGCAATGTGGCACGCACTGCTGGGCGATCGCGCTCGGTTGCCGTCACAATTCCCGCCGGCCAAACCGGAGAAAAAATTCGCATCAGGGCTTGAACCGAAAAATTGGTTCTGTCTTATTTCGGCGAAGTTTTCCACTTTCAAGCCGCGCGTGATGAAGGACTTCCCGGCTGACAAACCCTTCCGAAAGCAGGCATCTGCCCGGCGGATGCAACCCGCCCGTCCAGCAAAGCAGCAGCGCAGCGGATTTGGCGGCCGGTTATGCCATCATGCGCGATTTGAATGTGCCGGCGGACCGCAGCCATTTTTTGGGGCAACCGCGTCGAGCAGTCCGTCGGCAGCGTTTCGGCGAACGGAGGCGTCGTGGATGCTGGTGCCTGCCACCTCTGGGCCACGTTCGCTTTCCAAAACATGAGCACACCCCTTCGCACCCCGGCCTGTTTTGTTGCGGTGACATTGGCCATCGCCGCCTCGTTGACAGGTCTGCGTGCAGCGGACGCCCCGGCGCCCCCGCCCACCAATGCCATCGCAAAGCCAATCGCAATCCCCGGTTTGCAGAATACCTTCCGCGTGAACGACCGGATTGTTTCCGGCTCGCAACCCGACACGGACATTGCGTTCGACGCGCTGAAGCAAATGGGCATCAAGACGATCATCAGCGTGGACGGCAGCAAGCCCGACGTCGCCGGCGCCCACAAGACCGGCCTGCACTATGTCCACCTGCCGTTCGGCTACGACGGCGTGCCCAGCAATCGCGTGGCGGAACTGGCCAAGGTCATTCAAATCGAGCCCGGTCCGTTTTATGTGCATTGCCATCATGGACAGCATCGCGGACCCACGGCCGTGGCGGTGATGTGCGAGGCCGACGCAGGCTGGACGCCGGAGCAGGCCGTGGCCTGGCTGCGCGAAGCCGGCACGTCGGATGATTACCCGGGACTCTACCGTTCCGCGCGCGAATTCCGGCCGCCGACCAAAGCGGAGCTGAACGCGGCGACCAATTTCCCGGAACTCGCGCATAGTTCCTCGCTGGTGGACACGATGGTGGCGATTGACGAGCATTTCTCCTGGCTGAAACAATCCCAAAAGGCGGGGTGGACGACGCCACCAAAACATCCGGATATTTCACCCGACCACGAGGCCACCATGTTGTGGGAACTCCTGCGCGAAGTTCCGCGCGCCACCGATCTCACCGGTCGGCCTCAGGATTTCCGCAAGAAACTGGCCAGTGCCGAAGACGACGCCAACAATTTACGCACCTTGTTAAAAAGGCCGGCCGCCGGCCCAGTCCTCGACGCTGCACTGACCCGCCTTGACCAGTCCTGCGCGGTCTGCCACCGGACTTATCGGAACAAGAAGACTTCGTCCTGAGCGGCGACTTCACGCCAGAAGCCGCTGGACGGGTGGCGGTCCCCCGCACCGGAGCGCGGTTCAGCGGTTCAAAGCGCGGACGTTTCCGGGCAGGCAAGCACGGAGAAACACAAAATCTTGCACGCAAAGGTGGTCCCAAAACTCGAAATCGGAAGACCGGCCGGCGTCGGGCTGCGTTACGAACCGGCCCGCGACCGCAACGCAGAACGCACGTCCGCCCTTCACGTCGGCAAATCCTTGCCCGTCGAAGTCACCGTCAGTTTGCCGTGCTTCACACCCTTCGCGGCGATAAGTTCGTCCGCGATCTTTTTAATCAGCGCCGCCTTGCCCCGCACGATCAGCACTTCCAGACAGTTGTGGTGGTCAAGATGCACATGCAACGTCGAAATGATGAGGTCGTGATGGTCGTGCTGGATGTCCGTGAGCGCCTCCTGGACGTGCTGCTTGTGATGGTCATAGACCAGCGTAATCGTCCCGGCGATTTCCTCCCGGCCGAACTTCTGCCGGTGCTCAACCAGATGGGCGCGAATCATGTCGGCCACGGCCAGCGAACGATTCGTGTAGCCCTTCTCTCCGGCCATCGCGTCCAGTTGTTCGAGCAACGACGGCGGCAGGGAAATGCTCAAGCGCGACACGGATTTCTTCTTCATGCCGCCCATCGTAAAGACCGGCCCAATACAGTCAAACCACGGACTTCATGCTGTCGCGCCACGCCGGTCAGCCCGGCCGGCCATTTTACGCGGCATCCGCGTTCCCATCATCGGCCACGGGTGGAATGCCACCACAACCTGCTGTTGCCTGTGGCGGCTGCCTGATATTACCCTGTCTTGGCTTCGTAATAACACCGAAGCAGCGACGCCGGCAGACCGGTTTGAAGCATGCACATTCCCGATGGATTCCTGGACGGCAAAACGGTGGCGGTCACGGCGACGCTCGCCGCCGTCGGCGTTGGCCTCGCGTTAAGCCGCGTCCGCCGCACCCTGCCGCAACGGAAGATTCCCCTGCTCGGACTGTCCGCGGCCTTTCTGTTTGCGGCCCAGATGCTGAACTTTCCCGTTCTGGCAGGCACCTCGGGGCATCTCATCGGCGGCGTGCTCGTCGCCGCGTTGCTCGGTCCGGGCGCCGCGGTGGTGGTTGTGACCACGGTGCTCATCGTGCAATGCTTTTTGTTTCAAGATGGAGGCGTGCTGGCCCTCGGCGCCAACGTGCTGAACATGGCGCTCGTCGGCGCGGGCGGCGGCTGGGCGGTCCATCGCGTCGTGAGCGGACTCCTGCCCGGCGAGCGCGGACGCGTGGCGGCAGTGGCCTTTGCGGGCTGGCTGTCCACCGTGCTGGCCGCGATGACCTGCGCTGGCGAACTCGCGTGGTCCGGCCGGGTGCACTGGAAAACCGCCTTCACCGCGATGGCAGGCATTCATCTGCTGATTGGTCTGGGTGAAGGGCTGATCAGCGCGCTGGTGTTTGCCGCCATCCAACGCACACGGCCCGAAATCCTGGACGCCGGGAACACCACGGACGGCAACCAGCGCTGGGGCGAATTCGTGCGCTATGGATTCCTGGCGGCGCTCGGGCTGGCGCTGTTCGTCGCGCCGTTCGCCTGTCCGTGGCCCGACGGGCTGGAGACTGTGGCGGCCAAGCTGGGACTTGCCCCGGTCACAACGGAACCGCAACTGCCCGCGCTGGCACCGGACTACGCCTTTCCGGGCGTTCACTCGGCGCCGGTGGCCACCGCGCTTGCCGGCGCGGTGGGTTCCGTGATTGTCTTTGCGCTGGCACTGCTGCTGGCGCGCGTTCTGGTTCCAAAACGAACGGAAATCGCACCCGCCCCGCGCCATCAATCATGAGACTCCTGACGCACCAGCACGGGCATCCGCACAGCCCGGTTCACCGGCTGCCCGCCGAAATCAAGCTGGGCACCGGGCTGGTGCTGATCACGCTCACGGTGCTGCTGCCGCCGGGGGTGGCCTGGCTTCTGTTCACCGCGGGGCTGCTGGCGTTGACGATTGGCTTGAGCCGCCTTTCCCCGTGGTTTTTGGTGAAACGGCTGCTGCTCCTCGCCCCGTTCGTTTTGGGCGTCGTGGTGGTCAATGCGTTCCAACCCGCCTACCGCGCGCACTGGCCGCTGCTCCTCCTGCGCAGCGGGCTTTGCCTGCTCACGGTCATCGTCGTGTCGAATACGACGCCGTTCAGCGAAGTGCTGCGCGTGCTGCGGCGCCTGCGCGTGCCCGCGCTGCTGATCACCACCATCGCGCTGATGCATCGCTACCTGTTTGTGCTCAGCGAAGAGGCCGAACGCATGCGCCGCGCCCGGGCCAGCCGCACCTTCACGCGCCGCCGTAGCTGGCAATGGCCCGCGCTGGCGTCGGTGGCGGGACAGTTGTTCATCCGCGCGTCGGAACGCGCCGAGCGCATCTACGCCGCCATGTGTGCCCGGGGAATGAAATGACCAATCCTCCTCCCGTCATCGAACTGCGGAACCTTCGCTACCGTTACCACGACGGCACGGAAGCATTGCGCAGCGTGAGCTTCGCCATTGCCGCCGGCGAATGCGTCGGCTTGCTGGGACCGAACGGCTCGGGCAAATCCACGCTGCTGCTGCACCTCAACGGCATTTTGCCGGATGACCGGAATGCGGACGGCGCCGTGCGCATCAACGGCGAGGCCGTCACGCGCGCGAACCTCGAAGCCATCCGCCGCCAGGTGGGCCTGGTGTTTCAGGATCCGGACGACCAGTTGTTCTGCCCCACCGTGAACGAGGATGTCGCCTTTGGCCCGCAGCAACTCGGATTGCCGGCGGCGGAAGTCAGCCGGCGCGTAGCCACGGCCTTGCAGCAAGTCGGACTGCCGGACTTTGGGCAGCGCGCCACGCATCATCTGAGTCATGGTGAAAAACGCCGCGTCTGCCTGGCCGGCGTGCTCGCCTGCGAACCCAGCATCCTCGTGTTCGACGAACCCACCAGCGACCTCGACCCGCGCGGGCGGCGGGAATTCAAGGCGTTGATGCGCACGCTGCCCGGCACCAAGCTCATCGCCACGCACGATCTGGAAATGGTGGTCGAACTCTGTCCGCGCAGCATCGTGCTGGACGGCGGCAACGTGGTGGCTGATGGAAAAACGCACGAGCTGTTGAGCAACGAACTGTTGATGCTCGCGCACGGCCTCGAGAAACCGCACATCCTCGCGCACCGGCATCCGCATTGATGCCAGCCCCGCAGCGCATCAACCGCCAATGGCCGTCATTGGCCGGCAGGGCTTGAACTGGTTGCGGAAGGAGTGCTCCAACGGCTTGCGCGCCAGCGCGGCCACCAGCACGTCGCGGACGGCCTCATCGGACTGCGCGTGCCGCAGCGTTTCGCGCAGGTCCAGTTCACCGTGGTCGCCGAGGCAGGGACGCACTTTTCCGTCGGCGGTCAGCCGCATTTTGTTGCACGTCTCGCAGAAATGAAGATTCGTCATGGCGCCGATGAAGCCGACCAGCGCGCCGGTGTGGCGCAGCTGGTAATACTTGGCCGGCCCCCAGCCGATCTGCACAGACGGCTGCGCGATCAACTCGTCGCGCTGCGCCAGCAATTCCATCGCCTCGGACACGGGAAAGAAATTCTGATCCGTCAGCACGTCGGTCGTCGTCACCGGCATGAGTTCGATGAGCCGCAACGGCAATCCGTGCTCGGCGGCGAACTGGACCAGCGGCCAGAGTTCCGGCTCGTTCACGCCCCGCATGAGGACGGTGTTCAACTTCACGCGCTCAAAGCCCGCCGCCACGGCCGCGCGAATGCCCGCGACGACATCCGCCACCGCCCCGCCCGTGACCCGGTGATAAATCCCCGCGTCGAGTGCATCGAGGCTCACGTTGACCGTGCGCAATCCCGCCTCGCGCAAGGGCTGCGCCAGCGCGGCCAGTTTGGTGCCATTCGTGGACAGGCCGACGCAGGCGACGCCCGGAATCTGCGAGATGGCCCGGACAATTTCCAGCAGGTCGCGGCGCACGAGCGGTTCGCCGCCGGTCAGCCGGAATTTGCGGAAGCCCAGGCCCGCCGCCACCCGCGCCACGCGGACGATTTCGGCGGCGGTGAGATGATCCGGCTTCTGCTCCCAGCCTTTGTAGCCCTGCGGCATGCAGGAAAGGCAGCGCTCGTTGCACCGGTCGGTGACCGAGATGCGGAGGTAGTCAACAATGCGGCCGAAAGCGTCCATGGTTTTACTGCTGTTGTTGCTCTTGCTGCTGGTGCGGGTCGTCGCCGCGCAAATGTGCCACACCTTCGCGGATCGCGGGAGCGAGAATTTCAAGGCACTCCGCCACCGCCGTCGGCTTCCCCGGCAGATTGACGATGAGCGAACGCCCGCGCGTGCCGGCGGTGGCGCGTGAAAGAATGGCAGTTTTCACCTTCGCCAGCGATTGCATGCGCATCGCCTCGCCGAAGCCGGGCAGTTCCTTCTCCAACACGGCCCGCGTCGCTTCGGGAGTCACATCCCGGACGGAAACGCCGGTCCCGCCCGTGGTCACGATGAGATCACAGCGCTGCTGATCCGCCAGTTCGCACAGCTTCGCCGAGATTTGCGCCTGCTCATCCGGCACGATGACCGCCACAAATGTGGTGGTGCCGCCAAAGACCGCCCGCAACATCCGCTCGATCTCCGGTCCGCTGCGGTCCTCATAAACGCCCGCGCTGGCGCGGTCGCTGATGGTGATGCGGCCGATCTTCATAAACAGACGTGAAGCTCACGCAGCGGGCGCCAAGGTCGCAAAGTGGATTCACTACGGATAGCGAAGGCCCGCAATCGGTGCGGCATTGTGGCCCGGGCGTTCTTTGCGTGAGACATTTTCATCCCTCCTTCACCTTTTCAATCACGCGCACCGCCTCGATGCGCATCGTTTTGTCCACGGCTTTGCACATGTCGTAGAGCGTCAGGGCCGCCACGCTCACGCCGGTCAGCGCCTCCATTTCCACGCCGGTCTGCGCGCTGGTCTCGGCGACGCAGGTGATTTCAACCGCCGCCGGCCGCACGCGAAAGCTCACTTCGACGTGGTTCAAGCCCAGCGGATGGCACAGCGGAATCAACTCTGCCGTCCGCTTGGCCGCCTGGATGCCGGCGATCTGCGCCACCGTCAGCACGTCGCCCTTCGGCAGCGCCGCGCGACGCAAGGCGCGAATCGTCGCCGCCTGACAAACGAGCCGGCCGGCCGCAACGGCCCGGCGCCGTTGCACGGGCTTCGCGCCCACGTTCACCATGCGCGCTTCGCCCTGCGGATTGAGATGCGAAAATGTTTTCGTTCGTTTCATGCGGGTGCGGGTTCTTCAGAAGTCTGCCGGCAGAAAATCAACACGGGTGCCCGCGGCCAGACGTTCGGTATGCGCGGGCACGCGCAGCAGGGCGTTCGCCCTCGCCAAGGAAGTGACATCGCCAGAACTCGCCCACGCAAGCGGCCGGACTTGGGCCGCATCGCCGTGCCCCTCCCAGCGGGCGGGCCAGAGGGTTTCACGCGGGCTCGCGGCATCGTCCAGCGGCGTGCCCAGCATTGCCGACTGGAACGGCGCCGGCGATTCTCCCGTCAACCGACCCAGCGCCGCCGCCACGAACGCGTGGAAGCAAACGAAGTGCGAGAGCGGATTGCCCGGCAGCCCGAACGCCACCCGCGCGGCATTGACACCAAAGATCAGCGGCTTGCCCGGACGCAGGTTCACCTGGCTGAAAACAATTTCAAACCCAAGCCACTCCAGCAGCGGCCGCGTAAAGTCCTTGTCCCCGACGCTCGCCCCGCCGGAAACCAAAATCACCGACGCCGATTCTACGGCGCTCCGGCGCGCGTTGATGTCGGCCTGGGCAGCGGCAAAATTCTCGCGCAGGTGGGCGTGCTCGACAACGCATGGCCAGCGCTGCAACAGGCCGCGGATCAAAAAGGAATTGCTGTCGCGAATCTGGCCCGGTTGCGGCATCTGCGCGGGCGGAACAATCTCGTCGCCCGTCGTAAAGTGCAGGACACGCAACCGCGGGCTGACCGGCGGCGCCGCGCAACCGGCGGTGGCCAGCAGCGCAAGCGCGCCGCCGTTCAACCGGGTTCCCGGCGCCAGCAGCGCTTCGCCGCGCCGCACTTCTTCGCCACGGCGGCGCACATTGGCCGAGTCGTCGCGTGCCAGCATGCGAATGTGGTCGCCCAAGCGTTCGACATCTTCCTGCATCAGCACGCGGAGTCCTTCGCAGGGAAGCGAAGCCCCGGTCGCCACACGGACGGCCTCGCCGGGAGGCAGTTGACGCGGCTTCCAATCAGCGGCGTGCAACGTGTCCACCACCCGAAAGGATTCAGCCGGATCATCGGCCCGCACGGCATAACCGTCGCGGGTGGATTTATCAACCGCTGGCCAATCTTCCGCCGCGCAAACCGTCTCGCGCAACACCCGGCCGCACGCATCGGCCAGCGCCACGCGTTCGGCGGGCAGCGTCGGACAGCGCGATTCGACCAGGGCTCGCGCATCCTCGAGCGACAACAGCGCCGGCCGCCGGCCCGACGAACTGGCCGCGGCTGGCCGGCTGACGTCGGGTCGAGCCTCAGCACCCCGGCCACCGCGTTTCCAAATCGGCACGTCCTGTTTGAGCCGGTCCATGAACGCCGCCAGCAGGGCGAACGCCCCGGCCCGATGTCGCCCCGCGACGCCCACGTAGATGGCGGTTTCGCCGACGGGAATCTCCCCGACGCGATGAATCACCTTCACCGCCAAGCAAGGATGCCGTTCCGCCAGCTCGGTCAACAGGCGCCGCATTTCACGCACGGCCATTTCCGGATAAGCCTCATAGTCGAGCGCTGTGATGGGGGCGCCATTCTCCTCGCCACGGACGACACCCCGAAATTCCACCCACGCGCCGGTGGCGCCCGCCGGTCCGGTGACGGGCAGCGTCTCCGGGATGCGTTGCGGCGTGAGTTGAACGTCAATATGCATGGCCACGCGAGTTCAGCCGCCGGACACAGGCGGGATCAGGGCAACTTCATCGCCATCGGCAAAACGGGCGTCCGGCCCGACGTATTCCGAGTTTTTCGCGAACCGCACGATGCGGCGGTGGGTGGCGAGCGCAGGATATTTTTCCAGCAGCGCGCCCCACAGTGCCTCGCTCGTCAGGGGCGCGGGCGCCGCGAGTTCCGTGCTCGCGCAACCGGTCGCGTCCTTGAGTTGGGCGAAAAAAAGTATGCGCATGGGGCTCCTGACTAGCAATTGTCTCCCCGCGACACAAGATGGATGGCAGGCGCCTTGATGAGGGCCACCACCGGCGCGCCGGGGTGCAAGTTCAATTCCGCGCACGCCGCCCGCGTCACCAGCGCGAACAGCGAAAACCCTGCGTCGAGTTCCACGCGCACGAGCGGTCCTTCCGTCCGCAGGCCCACCACGCGGGCGGGCAGCCGGTTGCGCACGCTGCTGGTCACGGCGGCGGCGCGTTGCAGCACGACGTCCTCCCCGCGAACGCACACAAATACGCGACTCGTCGCGGCGTCCGGCGCGAGGGCGGTCAGCGTGGCGCCACCGACCACGACGCTGGCCATGCCATCCTGAACGTGCCGGACGACTCCGGGCTGGAGGGTTTCCACGCCCACAATGCGCGCCACGTCGGCCGAGCCGGGCCGGTTGAACACGTCCAACACCGGGCCGGTTTGCACGATCCGGCCGTTCAGCAATACCACCACTTCATCGGCCAGCGCGATGGCTTCCATCCGGTCGTGCGTGACGCACAGCATGGGAATGCGGAACTCATCGCGCAGCCGCACCAGAAATGGCAGGAGCTTCGCCTTCAACGGAGCGTCCAGGCTGGCCAGCGGCTCATCGAGGAGCAACCAACGTGGCGCCGCGAGCAACGCGCGGGCCAGCGCCACCCGCTGCTTTTCGCCGCCGGAAAGATCTGTCACCGCCCGCCCGACGAGCGCTTGAATCTCGAGAACCTCAACAACGTGTTCGAAGCTGAAGCGCGCATCGACGCTGCCGCTGCGGCGCAGCCCGTAGAGCAGGTTTTGCCGGACGGAGAGGTGCGGAAACAGCGCGAGGTCCTGAGGCACGTAGCCGATGCCGCGGGCGCGCGTCGGCACGAAAACGCCGCGCGCCGTGTCCGTCAGCACCTGCGCCCCCAGTTGAATGAAGGCCCGGCGCGCGGGGCGCAGTCCCAGAATCAGTTCGAGCAGCGACGTTTTGCCCGCGCCCGACGGGCCAAAGACGGCGGTGACGGGACCGTTGACCACCGCGTTCACGTTGAGCGCAAAGCCGGCAAGCGACAGTTCGACGTTGTCGAGGCGCAGGCTCACGGCGATTTCCTCCGGCGCCGCAACGTCAGTTCGCTGCCCCAGACGGCGAGGAAGGCCAGCACCACGGACACGCCCAGCAGCCGGAACGCGTGGGCATCCTGGCCCAGTTGCACGTCTTGAAAAATGGTCAGCGAAAGCGTGGCCGTCTGGCCGGGAATGTTGCCCGCCACCATGATGGTGGCACCGAATTCGCCCAGCGCCCGCGCAAACGCCAGCAGCATCCCGGCGACGATGCCCCGCAATGCCAGCGGCAGGGTGATGGTGAAGAGCACCCGCCATCCGCCCGCGCCCAACGTGCGGGCGATTTGTTCAAAGCGCGGATTCACTTCTTCAAACGCCACCCGTGCCGAACGGACCAGCAGCGGCAGCGACATCACACTCAACGCCAGCAGCACGGCACGCCACGTAAAGACGATGTCGCAATTGAAGTGGTCGTGCAAAACACCGCCCAGCGGGCCGCGCCGGCCAAAGAGCTTCAGCAGCACCAGGCCCGTCGCCACCGGCGGCAGCACGAGCGGCAGCGAGACCAGCGTTTCGACGACGGATTTGCCCGGCCAGTCCCGCCGCGCCAGCAACCAGGCGAGCGCGAGACCAATGGGCAGAATCAGCACCGTGCTGAGCGCGGACACCCAGGCCGTGAACCAGACAATTTGCCATTCTTCAGCGGTCATTCGCGCACGATGAAGCCAAATCGCGTGAAAACCCGCGCCGCTTCAGCGGAGGCGAGATGCTGCAAAAATTTCCGCGCCGCGGCGGCGTGTTTGGCTTCCTTCACGAGCGCGACTGGATAAGCGATCCGGGGGGCATCCCGGGTCGGAACCGCATAGGCGATTTTCACTTTCTTGGAAATGCCCGCGTCGGTTTTGAACACGACGCCCGCCTCGACGTTGCCGGATTCCACGGCGGCGAGGGCGGCCCGCACGTTTTCCGTGGGCACCACTTTGGGCTGGATCAAGGGCCACAGCCCCGTCTTCGTCAACCACGCCCGGCCGTAAACGCCGGCTGGAACCACCTTGGGATCGGCGAACGCAATTTTCCGCACGGCCGCATTCGTGAGGTCCGCGGCGGACTGGATGAGCAACGTGCTGTCGGCGGGAATCACGACGACGATGGCGTTGCCGAGGTGGCTTTTGCGCGTGGCCAGGTCAATCAGGCCCCGCTTTGCGAGCCCATCCATCTGGGCTTCGTCGGCGGAGAAGAAAATGTCAGCGGGCGCGCCTTCCGCAATCTGCCGGGCGAGCGTGCTGGACGCGCCAAAGTTGAAGATGATTTTGTCGTCGGAAGTTTTTTCGTAATCTGCGGCCACCACCTTGAGCGCATCGGTCAGGCTCGCGGCGGCGAAAACAGTGACGTCCGCGGCCACGGCCTGGTTCCACAAGCCGACGGTCAAGGCGACGATCAAAAGCGGCATCAATCGTTTTTTCATCATGCTTCCGCGGCGTCAAAAGTTGAAACTGACCTGCGCGTAAAACCAGTCGGCATCCACCACGCCGCCGTTGGCCGGGACGGCGTCGAGCGATTGCCGGAGGTAATCGCCGGCGAAGAAATGGCCGTAGCCCAGACGCACCGTGTTCCACGACGCGGGCTTCCAGTCGGCCAGCACATCCAGCTCCTGACCGACGAACGAATCAAAACCGGGATGACGTCCGTAACCGTTGCCGCTGCGGCCCGCGCCGCTTTCCGGGTAGAGATAATCCGCCGTTTCCACCAGCCAGAAGCCGAGCCACGCCAGGGAGAGCGTCAGACCCTTCACCGGCTTCAAGGAAGTTTCCACCCGCGGAATGTGCAGGTTGCGGAGCCCCAGCAAATCCATGTTGCCGTAGAGCCGGTGGTTGGTGCCGAAGAGCAGTTCCACCGTGTTGTTCTCGCCGTCGGTTGGATTGCCGTCGCCGGAGCCGAAGTCGTAGCCGACGCCGACGCGCGGCGCGCCGGAGACGTCCTTCCACGTGTGGCCGCCCGCCACGTTGACCGCAAAAGCCCGTTGGCGCAGGCGCGCGCCGCCTTGGTTGATGCTGCCGAACTGGCCCGCCGCTTCGAGCGTGTAATCCCAAGCGCCCAGCCGGCCGGGCAGCGAAGCCCAGCGCGTGCCCACCGTGTAGATGTCGCGCGGCCCCGGCCCGCCGAGGCCGGGCGCCAGGGCGTCGGGCGAACCGGCACCCACGTTCCGCGCGAGGAAATAGAATTCGGTGACCTGCCATGGGACCAGTTTTCGCGTCGCCGCGTAGCTGCCGCTGAACCAGTCGTAATCGTTGGCGACATTGAAGTAATCGTCCCGCGGCAGCACCGGCCTCCCGGCAAAGGCGTCGACCCAGAACGCGTCATTCTCAAAGCGCAGCCGGGCCGCATCGAACGAGCGCTGGAGGTTGCTCCAGTCTGCATTGCCGATCCACCGCTGGTCGCCGTAGATCAATTCCTGCCGCCCGAGCTGGAGGACGAGCGGGAATTGCTCCGGCCGGCCCAGCCGCAGCCAGGCCTGATGCAGATCGAACGTGTCCGTTTCGTTCACCAATCGCGCATCGCTGACCGCGTGCGCGTCACGTCCCTCAACAAATGCACTGACCCAGTCCGTCGGCGTCCAGCCCAGATGCGCCTTCGTGCGAAACAGGAAATAATCGTTGCTGTTGTCGAGATCGCGGGCGAAGTCGCGATTGGGAAACGAACCGGCCTTCGCCTTTGCCTCGTAACGCACGCGAAACTCGCCGCCCAAATCCCAGGCCGCAAAGTCCGGTGATTGGGTGCGCAGCCAGTCGTTGACCAGGCCGGCGTCCGCCGTGCGAGCGGTCGGTTGGGCAACGGCGCTCATCGCATCTGCCCCGGCCCGCGTCGCCACAAGCGACAGCGCAAGGCACGCGCCGGCCAGGAAAGGTTGCGCCCTGAGAGAAGGGTGTTTCACGGACACCCACTTCACCCGGGCCGTCCTATTTTGTCAAATATAACGGCATCCCGGGCCATGAAATTTTCCGCGCACCCGCCTGAAAAATCCGCGGGCTCAACGCCGCAGCAGCCGTTGCAGCGCGGTCCAGCCCGGCTGAACCGCCGCCCGCGCGTCCGCCTCCATTTGTTGATACCGCTTCAGCACCTCCCGCCCGGTGCCGGTCAGTTCCGCACCGCCGCGTCGATGGCCGCCGCGCAGCGCCCGGACGAGCGGCTCCTTGAAGCAGGCATTCATCGTCTGCACCAGCGACCAGGCGCGCATGTAGGACATGCCGAGGCGCGCCGCCGCCTCGGCGATCGAGCCCGTCTCGGCAATGCGCGCCAGCAATTCGGCCTTCCCCGGGCCGAAGGCAATGTCCTCGCCGCACACAATGCGGAGGCGCGGATGCAACGCGGCGGCCGCGGTTCCCTTTCGTTTCACGCGGGCAGGCATAAGTCGGCGGGGGAATTCCAGTTGGCAAAGCAGCCCGCGAATGCAGGTGCCATGTCAACCCACACGGCCCGCCCGGACGCGACACAGCGGCCGGCAAAGGGGCGTGCGCCCAGGACTCCGGGAGAAGCGGGCGGATTGGCGGCGGAAATCTCCGGCAACAGGTCACGCGCCGTTTTCGGATAGAATGCCGCCAGCGGTTCGACCTGTCCGTTGACGCGGGGAATCGCGCCCGTCGTTTCCGTGCACTCCCCGAACAGCCGCCGCAAGCAATCCTCCGTCATGTGCGGCATGTCCACGGCGAGCACCAACAACAGCGGCGCCAACGCGGCCTCCAGCGCCGCGGCCAGCCCGCCAAGCGGGCCCGCACCTGGCCATTCGTCCCGGACCACCGGACAACCAAACTGCGCATAATCCCCGGCGGCGCGCCCGGAGATGATGATTTCCCGCGCGCCAATGGCCCGCATCAACTGGATCTGCCGGGCCAGCAATGTTTGCCCGTGAAGCTCCAGCCAGGCCTTGTCGCGGCCCATGCGTGACGATTGTCCGCCAGCGAGGATGACGGCACTGAAGTTCATGCTGATGGTTTCACGCCAAAGATGCCAAAGCAGGCAAGCCTTCACGAATCAACGCGCAACACGCCGTTCGTGAGGATGCGCGCCCGCAAGCCACCGCGCCCGCGCAGGGCGACCTCCGCGCCCGGCGCAATGGCTTCGTTCATCCAATAACACGGAGTGCATTCCGCCACGCCCTCGAACTCAACGCCCTGAATGGCAAACCGCTGCCCGATGAGCGTGTTCAAATCCACGCCGCGCGTGATGAGGTTGCGCCGCGTGACGCCAGGCGACCGGCCGGCGACCCCAAGCCGGCCGCAAATCTCGTCGAACACTTCGCCCGCGAAGAGGGTAATTTGTCCCTTGTAATTGTCCTTGAAACCGAAGAAGCGGTCGCCGACGAGTCCCTGCCCCGCGACGCATTCCACGGCGGCCACCTCAATGGTCGGGTGGTTGCCCGGCGGCTGTTCGTGGTGGCCAAAGAAATTATGGCCCGGCGAAATGAAGAGCCGCTCGACTTTGATGTCCACTGACACAGGCATCGAATTGACTGTAACGGGCCGCCGGCCGCGCGGCAACTGCCGGGTCAGCAAGCCGCCCCGAACAGCTCCTGCAACCGGCCTACATCATGGCGCGCGGTGAATTGCTGGAATGTTTCGTGCCCCTGCCGGTGTTGGAGATACGTGCGCAGCATGCGTTCCAGCGTGGCGGGCAGTTCCGCGGCCACCACGCCGGCGAACACCTGCCGGCCCACGGCTTGGTGCCGGCCAAAGCCGCCGCCAACGAAAATGTGATACGCATCAAAGCTTTCGCCGCTGATTTTCGTCCGGGTGCCGAGGCAGCCGATGTCGCCCATGTAATGCTGCGCGCAGGAATTCGGGCAGCCGGTGATGTGAATGTTCACGGGCTGATCCAGTTCGATGCGCTTTTCCAGTTGCCGGATGACTTCCAGCGCGTGCCCCTTGGTGTTGGCCTGCGCGAATTTGCAATAACTGTTGCCCGTGCAGGCAATCACGCCGCTCGCCAGGTTTGATTGCTTGATGGCGAACCCCGCCTTTTCCAGGGCGCGTTTCAACGTCGGCACAAAGGCGTCAGGCACGTTTGGAATGATGAAGTTCTGCCAGACCGTCAGGCGGATTTCCCCGCTGCCGTAGCTTTCGGCCAGTTCGGCCAGCCGCAGCATTTGCTTCGGTGTGATCTGCCCCACCGGGCACGTGGCGCCGACGTAATTCAGCCCGCGCTGCCTTTGCGGATAATCACCGACATGCGAGTGCGGCAATTCCTGACTCGCCCAGCGGAGTTGGGCCGGGTCGCACGGGGCGCGCCGCAATTTCACGCCAAGCTTCTGCTCGACGAGGGCGAGGTATTCGCCGAGCGACGTCGTTTCGAGCAGGTGCTTCAGCCGGGCCTTCTTGCGGTTCGTCCGGCAGCCCTTCTCGATGAACACCCGCACAATCGCGACGACAACCTTGTTGATTTCCGCGGGCGGAACCACGACGCCCAGATCGCGGGCAAACGCCTTGTGACCGGTGGCGCCGCCCAGCGCGATGCGGAACACGACTTCGTCGCCCTGCTTCACCGCCTTCACGCCGATGTCGTTTGTGTCCTCCACCGCACCGATCAGTCCGCCGCCGTCGTAGGCGATGTTGAACTTGCGCGGCAGGTCGTAGAACGACCGGTCGTTGATGATGAGTTGTGCCAGCTGCTGCACGAGCGGGTTCACGTCAATCAACTCCACGGGGTCAATGCCCGCGGTGGAATTCATCGTCAGGTTGCGAATGTTGTCCGCTCCCGAACCCCGGGTGTGCAGCCCGATGGCCTGCACGCGGCCGAGAAATGCCGGGGCATCCTTGGGCTGGATGAGCCGCATCTGAAGGTTGGCGCGCGTCGTGATCTGCACATACCCCGAGGTCAATTCTTGCGCAATGTGGGCCAGCTCGCGGAGCTGATACGTCTTCACCACGCCGCCGGGAATGCGCAGGCGCGCCATGAACGCGTCCTTCACCGGCGTCAGGAAAAACAGCCCGTTCCACTTGAAGCGGAAGGTGTCCTCCTTGTCGGGCGCCTGGCCGCCCAAAGCGTTCTGGACGATTTGCTCATAGGCATCAAGCGGATGCAATTCCCGCTTCACCCGCTCCTCGAAGATGAGGTCCTCCCTGGGCGCCGGCGCTGGCGCGACGTCGCTGAAGCGTTGACCGCGCGCGGCAACACCGGCGAAGAGGCCGGTCAAATATTCCCTCTGCTCGGCGGTGAAACCGGCGGCGACGATGGGTTCGGGCAGGGTCACATTACTCATTGGCAAAATCGTTTCTCATGCAAAGACGCCAAGGCCGCAAAGGATTCATCGGGCTTTGCGTCCTTTGCACCCGTGGCGCGAGGCATGATCGGTTCAATACACATCGCGCTGATAGCGTTTGTCGGACTTCAGCTTGGCCACGTAGGACCTGGCCTCGTCGGCGCTCTTGCCGCCGTGCTTCTCGATGAGGGTGTGCAGCGCGGCGTCCACGTCCCTGGCCATTCGTGAGGCGTCACCGCAAACGTAGAAGTGCGCGCCGGTCTCGAGCCAAGCCCACAGCTCAGCGCCGTTTTCGAGCATCCGGTTCTGGACGTAAATCTTCCCGGCCTGATCGCGTGAGAACGCGAGGTTCAGGCGCGTGAGGAAGCCGTCCTTCTGCCAGGCGATCAGTTGTTCCTCGTAGAGAAAGTCCGCGGCGCGCGTCTGGTCGCCGAAGAAGAGCCAGTTCCTTCCTTTCGCGCCGGTGACCTGCCGTTCTTCGAGAAATGCGCGGAACGGCGCAATGCCGGTGCCGGGACCGACCATGATCATCGGCGTGTCGCCGTTGGCGGGCGGCTTGAATCCGTGCGAGGGCTGCACGAAGACCTTCACGTAGTTCGTATCACCGACGCGATCGGCAAGAAATGTGGAGGCGACGCCTTTGCGTTCGCGGCCGTGGCTTTCGTAGCGCACGGCGCTGACGGTCAGATGCACCTCGCCTGGATGCGCCTTGGGCGAGGACGAGATGCTGTAAAGGCGCGGCGCGAGCTTCTTCAACAGCTTCACAAATTCGGTCGCGGGCATTGGCCCGGGCAACAGAT
Organism: Verrucomicrobiia bacterium; assembly: GCA_035765895.1. NCBI lineage: Bacteria > Pseudomonadati > Verrucomicrobiota > Verrucomicrobiia > Verrucomicrobiia bacterium. Next base: position 19,297 of record DASTWL010000026.1, read on the forward strand.
GCAGCAAATCAATCACGTGCCGGCCCCAGAGCCATTGCTTCAAGTCGCCGTGCTTCTCGGGCGCGAGCAACGCGGCGAGTTCGCTTCCCGGCGCGGCTTTCGCAACGGCGGCGAGCAATTCCTGTGAAGGCCTGTTGATGTCGAGCTGTTGCGTGAGCGCTTCGCCGAGCGAAACGATATTGTCGCCAAGCCTCACGTTGTCGTCCGGTTTCGCCTTCAGCGCTTTGAGCACGTCATCCACGAGTTCATGACAATTCACCGGCACGACGCCGAGCGCGTCGCCGGCTTCATAGGTGAGGCCGCTGCCGTGGAGGCCGATTTCGTAGTGGCGCACTTCCTTGCTCGAACCGGCTTGGCTGAGCAGAACGTTTTTGAGCAGCGTGGCGGGGAAGGGATTGGATTTGCCGTATTGTGGGACAGGCAGCTTGCCTGTCTCGGGGGCCGAGGGTGTGGCGTGAGGCTTGCCGTTTGTGGGCGTCCCACCGGACAGGCTGGAAGCCTGTCCCACTACCAGTTTGTCCCACAGCCGGTCCATCCATGCCGCAGCGGCGGCTTCGTAATCCACGTCGCATTCGCCGCGCGGGGCGAGCCGTTTGGCACCCAAGGCTTCGAGGCGGGCGTCGAACTTCTTCGAGGCGCCGCAAAAGTCTGAATAATTTCGGTCGCCCAGACCGAGCACGGCGAAATGCAGATTCTCCAGGCGTGGCGTGGCATCGGCACTCAACCAACTCCAGAAGTTGGCCGCGTTGTCCGGCGGTTCACCGTCACCCCACGTGCTCGAAATGATCACCGCCTTGCCACCGGCGGCAAGGTTGGCCTGTTCGTGCTCATTCAACGCCAGCACCCGGGGCGCGAAGCCGCGCTGCTCCGCTTCCTTGGCGAACTTCTTGGCGAGGCCCTCGGCCGTGCCGGTTTGCGAGCCGAAGAGAATGGCCAGCGGCTCGGCCGGTTTGGCGGACGAGCCGTTGGACGACGGCCGCGGCGCGCCGGCGGGATTGGCGTCCGAGAACAGTCCGGCGAGGAAGCCGTTGAGCCACGCGCGCTGTTCGGGCGTGAACGGGGCGTTTTCGGGAATGTAGGGAACATGCGTCATGGCAAAACGGGAAACATCCAACCACGAATTGCCGGGCACGCTGGCACGACAACCTTGGGTGTTCGGTGTTCGCAGTTGGTCGTCGAATGGTTCATTGGATTTTCTCCAGCCGCACGGCGCAGTGCTTGTAACTCGGCTGGCGCGAGTGCGGATCAAACTCCGGCCGGGTCAGTTGATTGGCGATTTCGTAGTGCATCGGCAGAAAGACCTGGCCCGGCGGCACCGTTGGCGTGACAAACACCGTGCAGACGACGCGCGCCCGGCGCGAAATGACGGCCGCGGAGGAATGCGGGGCAATCCGCAGCCGGGCGGCGTCGTCAGGATGCACTTCGACGTAGGCGTTCGCGGGATACAACGCGCGCAGCACGGCGGATTTGCCCGTGCGCGAATTGGTGTGCCATTGCGCGCTGGTGCCGCGGCCCGTCAGCAGCACAAACGGAAATGCGTCGTCCGTCGGCTCGGCCACTGGACGCGGCGGGTCGAAGATGAAGCGGGCCCTGCCATCGGCGTGATGGAACCGGCCGTCGGCGAAGAGGCGACGCTCGTTGCACGCGGCATGCGGAGCGCGGGGCGCGGGATGCCCGTTCGCCGCTGAACCGTCGTTCGGCCCGCCGCACGCCGCGCTCTGCATTTCTGGAAACGGCCATTGAATCCCGCCGCACTCGTCGAGGTGTTGATAGTCACGGATGCCCGTAATGTCGCAGGGCTGTCCGGCGGAAAGGCGCTTCAAAATTTGAAACACGGCCTCCGGCGAATTCCACGCCGCGAACCACGCGCCGCAACCCCAGTAGTGCGCCACAAGCCGGAAGATGTTGAAGTCGCTCAACGCCACCCCCGGCGCCCGGCGCACTCGTTTGGTCAAACCAATACGCCGTTCGCTGTTGATGAATGTGCCCTCCTTTTCTCCCCAGCCGGCCGCGGGCAGGAGCAAATCCGCGTGCCGCGCGGTTTCACCGGTCGTGAACATGTCCTGCACGACGAGAAAATCGAGGCGGGCAAGTGCCTGGTTGAAAGAATGAACGGCGGAGCCCGCCTGGCCCCGCCCAATCCACGAATGCGCCGGGTTGGTCGCAATCACCCACAGCGCCTTGATGCGGCCGGCGGCGATGCGCTCCACGATTTCATCGTAAGCGAGCGAGTTCTGCGCGGGAATGCGTTCGACCGGGAGGCCGAGCAGTTCCGCGACATTTGCCCGGTGTTCGGGCTTTAGAAAATCCCGGCCAGCAAACAGGCTTGTGACGTTGGAATAAAGCCGCGAACCCATCGCGTTGCACTGTCCCGTGATGCTGTTGGCGCCGGTGCCGGGCCGGCCAATGTTGCCGGTCATCAGCGCCAGATTGATGAGCGCCTGCGCCGTGCGGGTGGCCTCGTGGCTTTGATTGACGCCCATCGTCCACCAGAACGACACCGCCTTGCCCCGATGAATGGCTGCCGCGAAGCGGTCGAGCTGGTTCGGCGTCAATCCGGTCTCGGCCGCAACCCGGTCCGGCGGGAACGCCCGGAGGAATTCCGCGAAGGCGGCAAATCCCGTGGTGCTGCGTTCAATAAACGCGCGGTCCACCCAGCCGCGTTGCACGAGCAGGTTCGCGATGCCGTAAAACAGCGTCAAATCGGACTTGGGCTTGAGTGCAAGATGCTGCGTGGCATTCATCACCGTCTCGGTCCGGCGCGGGTCCACGACGATGATCTCGGGGCGGTTCGGGTTCCGCAGCACGCGCTGCCACATGATGGGATGCGCGATGCACGGGTTGGCGCCGACGATGACCAGCACGTCGGATGCCTCAAAGTCCGCGTAGGTGAACGGCGGTGCGTCGAACCCGAAGCTTTGCTTGTAAGCGACGTGCGCCGTGGCCATGCATTGACGCGTGTTGGAGTCGCAATGAATCGCGCCCACGCCGAACTTCCATAGTGCGCCGAGCAGCGCCATTTCCTCGGTGCAAATCTGGCCCGTGCTCAGAAATGCCACGCTCTCCGGCCCGTGCTCGGCCATGATGGCCTTGAACTTCACAACGAAGCGATGCATGGCGGCGTCCCACGAAACCGCCTTCCACGAACCGTCGGGCTGCCGGACCTGCGGCGCCGTGGCGCGATCCGGCGCGTCCAGACAGGTGAGCGCCTCCCAGCCTTTGGGACAGGCCATGCCGAGGTTCACGGGATAATCGGCGGTGGGCGAAAGGTTCACCGCCGCGCCGTCCTTGAGATGCACATCGAGCGAACAGCCGGTGGAACAGAAGCCGCAGGTGGAGCGGGTGGTAAGGTCGGGCTTTAAACGCGCCGGCACCTTGCCAAGGCCGAAATCGCCCGGGTGCAGAATCAAATCCTGCGTGAGCGGGCCATCCCATTGGCGAAGCAGGGAATTCGCCGCCGTGAGCCGGCCGGCCTTCCGGGGCGCTGGCTTTTTGACGATGCTTTTCACGAAGCGATGGCCCCCGGCATTTTGCGCGGCGCGACCGCGGTGAAGAACAGATAGCGCTCCAGCAATTCGCCCAGAACGCAGAGGGTGAACGCGCTGACGGCCAGCGCGACGCCGGGCATCACCCGGCACAGCGCGGGCAGCAGCACGCCGCCAATCAACCCGCAGGCAAAACGCAAACGGGCGAAAAGCCCCAGTTCACCGTCAAGCAGTCGCGCCGTCCTGCTCAGCGGTTCCTGTCCCAGCGTGTTGTCGTCGCGCAACCACTGGAAAATGCGCCGCTCGAACACGAGCTTCCCGGCCGCGGCAAGCATGACCAGCGGCACCACGGCAGTTGCGTGCGCCAGAGCCCAGGCGCCCGCCGCACCCAACAAAACAACCGTCCCAAAGAATTTTGTGCCGCTTTGCGCCGCACTCCAAAATTCGCGCCGGGTATCCGCATAGATCATCACGGAGCAAAACACGCCCAGCAGTCCGACGAGTGCCGCGGCGGACGCCAGGACGGGGCGCCAGGTCGGGAGAATGTTCAGCCCGGCGCAGGCGGCGGTCATCGCCGCCAGGAGCACGTAAACACCAAAGACAATGACTTCGCGGCTGAACCAGGACGTCCGCCACCCGAGGAACGCACGCCAGGCCTTCATGGGCTGGCCGAGATGCAGCGTGCCCACGCCCAACGC
>DASTWL010000027.1 GCA_035765895.1 Verrucomicrobiia bacterium
GCTGGCTGCGGCAGCGTGGAACTTGAAGAAGTGGCTCCGGGCGGCCGCTCTTTTTTGGCTTCAGTGGATCCACCTCCTTGCCATCAGCCAGACACGGCCATTGTCAGCCACATCTTAAAACCATTTTTCAGGACCGACTAATTACAAATGACTTACGTCAAAAAAATCGCCGAAAACCCCTTTTCCCCGGGCAACAGGAGCGTGTCCGGCATTGAACTTGGCATCAGTAAGCGCTGTCGGCCAACGGTCAGTGTTCGCCCAGCGAAGGTGGGGCGACCGTGTTCTCAATCACCTGATTGGCCTCGCGCAGGCGAATCCGGGCGTCGATCCAGTCAAACCAGTAGCCCTCCCATTTGCGTGTTTTGATGACGCCGTTTTGGAAAACGTCGTCGAGAATGTCGCGGCCACGATCCAGCGCGGCGTGGGCCTCGTCGGCATGCCCCTGTTTCCAACTGGCCACGGCCAGAACCAAGTTCACGCCTGCCACGCGCGATTGCACGCCCTGGTCGTAATCCAGCGAACGCTCGCACCAATCCACGGCCCGGCGGTAGTTGCCGCGCCGGTATTCGAGCAGGGCCAGTGCGTAAGCCCGCCAGGCGGCCATGTCCAGCGGCACCTGTTGGCTGCTGATTTCGAGGGATTTTTCGGCCACCTCGGCCAGCGGCTGCAAGGCGCTCAACGTGCCGCCGTCGGCCGGGATCAACAGGCTGGCGCGAACGATACGCTCCGCCACGAGCGGATCCTCCGTGCTGCCGTATTGGGTGATAAGCTGGTCCCGGTAACGCCGATACTCGGTCAGATTGCCCAGTTCGACCTCGAGTGACGCATGGCGCAAAACATCGAGGGTGGTGGCGTCGGCGCCCCGGGGCTCGTCAATTTGCGCGAGCACGGCGAAACGGCTGGCCGCCCGGTGCCATTCCCCGTGGGCCGCAAGCCGGTCACCCAAGGTGCGATACATCACCGCGTGCTCCAGCGTGACCTTGGGCTCGTGCAGCTCGTCCAACAACGTGTCCGCGTCCTCGGTCCGGCCACGGGTGAACAGCGCGGTGGCTTCCGAAAGCTTTTGGCGGTCCTCGGCCGCCTGCTGCAGGCGTTCCGCCTCCGTTCGCAGCCGGGCTTCCTGTTGTTCGGCCGCCACCGCGCGGCGGCGGGCCTCGCGTTCCTTGAAGAACAGGCGGGTGGAAACCGCCGAGCTGGCCACCAACGCTGTGACCACGATGCCGATGGCGGTGAACAGGGCGCGATTGCGGAGAACGAGCTTTTGCAGGCGGTAAAGCCGGCTGGGCGGACGCGCCACCACGGGCTCGTTGTTGAGGTAACGCTGCACGTCCATGGCGAGGCCGTTGACCGTCTCATAACGGCGGCTGCGGTCCTTTTCCAGCGCCTTCATGACGATCCAGTCGAGGTCGCCCCGCAGCAGCGAAATCAGTTTGGGCGGTTCGGCGTGATGCTGGGAGGCCACGGCGCTCAACTCGGCATGATTCAGCGTCGTCAACAAGCCCGAGGGCGGTTGCGGCTCGCGTTCCCGCAAGGTTCGGCGCATTTCGTCCATGCCGGATTGCAGCAGCTTCTTGGTGTCAAAGGGCGTCCGGCCAGTGAGCAACTCGTAAAGCAGCACCCCCAGGCTGTAAACGTCGCTGCGGGTGTCCACGTCCAGCCCGCTCATTTCGGCCTGTTCCGGACTCATGTAGGCCGGTGTGCCGATGAACTGCTCGAAGGCGGTGAACAGCGTGTTGTCGGTGAGCCGCCCTTCCACGGCCTTCGCGATGCCGAAATCAATCACCTTGGGGACGGGTTTACCATCATGCAGGGTCACGAGGATGTTGGACGGCTTGATGTCGCGGTGAATGATGCCCTTCTGGTGCGCGTGCTGGATGGCGTGACACGTTTGAATGAACAGTTCCAACCGGGCGGGAATGTCGAGCTGATGCTCGTCACAGAACTGGGTGATCTTCACGCCCCGGACCAGTTCCATGACAAAGTAGGGCCGGCCCGATTCGGTGGCGCCCGCGTCGAGCACGTGCGCGATATTCGGGTGATCCATCAAGGCCAGCGCCTGCCGCTCGGCCTCAAACCGCGCCACGACGCTCTCGGTGTCCATCCCGAGCCGGATGACTTTCAGCGCCACCCGCCGGCGCACCGGCTCCTCCTGCTCGGCCATATAAACGACCCCGCAACCGCCTTCACCCAGGCGCTCCAGCAATTTATAGCGTCCGATGCGGGTTTCTGCGAGGTCTGGCGCCCGGGCGGGTGGAAGCGGCGCTTCGTCCGGCGCGTCCCCCAGCGTGGCCACCTCGGCCGGCTGGTCGAAGAAACGGTCGGCCACACCGGCGGCTTCCAACAAACCCAGCAGACGCGAACGCAACGGCAGATCACCGGCACAAGCCCGGTCCAGAAACGCCTGCTGCGCCTCCGGGTCAACCAAGCTCCGGGCCGTGTCAAACAATGCCTTTTCGATGTCCTTAGGATTAACCATGCGCCGCCGCAGATGAATGGGTCCGTAAATTCTAGCGTATTCTGCGGCCTAAAACCGACAGCCAGATTATCACAACACCGTGCGGGTCAGAGTTCATGCCGGATCATTTGGAACAGACTCGCCTTCGCGTAAGCCCATTGGCGTTCGACGGTTCGTTCCGTGACGCCGAGAGATTCCGCCACCTCCTTGTTCGTGAGGCCGCCAAAAAACTTCAACACCACGATGTGGGCGCTTTCCGGGTCTTCCGCCTCCAGCCGGTCCAGTGCGCCATCCACCAGCAGCACCCGCTCATCCGGCGAACTGGCCGCCAGTTCAATGTCGTCAATGTTCACCCGCTCCCGCCCGCCACCGCGCTTGAGGCTGGCCTTGTTGCGCGCGCGGTCCACCAGAATGCGCCGCATGGCCAGCGCCGCGGTGCGGAAGAAATGGGCGCGATTCTCCCAACTGCGGTCCGACTCCATCACCAGCCGCAGCCAGGCTTCATGCACCAGGGCCGTCGGTTGCAGCGTGTGCCCCGCCGCCTCCTGCGCCATCCGCGCAGCCGCCAGCCGCCGCAGTTCCTCATAAACCAGCGGCAGCAACCGCTCGGAAGCCGTAGTTTCGCCCCGGCCGATCTGTTTCAATATCTGGGTGATGTCACTCACAATGAATGCGCACCGAAATGCCACCGCACCGACCCTTTTACAGTCGGACAAATGCAGCGGCGTGCAGATTATTTAGTGAAGGTTGGCGCCCAAGTCCATCCGGACAAGCTGCCTTGGAGGTGGCCGGCCGGGGACCGAAGTTCACCGGGCAGGTCCGTCGGTCATGACAATCGGGCGAATGTGCCCCTCGGCATCGTAGTTCACACGGTCAATGCACACCTGCCGCGAGCCGCGATAGGGCCCGTCATCCTGGCGATGTTCCCAACGATGGTAAACAATGAGCCATTCGCCATTCAGCGGATTGCGGATGAACGAGTGGTGGCCCGGCCCCTTGTGAGTGGCGTCGCTGGTCAGAATCGCGCCTTGATAATGCCACGGGCCAACGGGCGAATCGGCCATCGCATAATGCACCGAATACGTGGCGTCCTGCCAGCTCCCGTGGCTGTAGGACAGATAGTATTTTCCGTCCCGCACGTGCATGAACGGTCCTTCGGTGAACTGCGGCGGCGTTGCCACCGAAACTTCACGCGCCAGGCTGGTCATGTTGGTGCCCAACACAAATACCCGCAACGTCGCTCCCGCGCTGCCGCCGGCGTAGAGATAAGATTGACCCGATTTCGAGTCAGTGAACACCATGGGATCGATGGCCTCGAACCCATCGCCGCCGGTGAGCAGCGGCTTGCCGAGATCGCGAAACGGCCCCGCCGGTTGATCCCCCACCGCCACCCCGATCCGTGACGGCGTGGGATTCTGGGGTCCGACCGCATAGTAGAAATAAAACTTCCCGTCCTTTTCGGCAACGCCGGGCGCCCACGCGCCGTGACGCGCCACGCCGTCGTCTTTGACCCAGCGCACGTCGGCCAGATCCAACACCGGGCCATGGCGCTCCCAATGCCGCAAATCCGTCGATGAAAACGCGTAGAACTGTTCCCGCCGCCACGGGCTCCAGGTGGGATAAATCCAGACCTTTTTCCCCACCACCAGCGCCTGCGGATCCGCCCCGGGCATGATGGGATTTCCAAAACCGGCGCCCGCTGCAGGAGCATCCGCCCGCGCATTCGCGAGCCAGCCAATCCCCAGCGCCAGCACCAAACCAAAACTGGACCTGCGTTTCATCGAGAATACCGGAAATTCAAATACTCTGCTGACCGGCCGAATGCACTCCTTATTCATTTCGCGGCGCCGGCCGTCTGCTGCTGTAACGTGAGGATTTTGTGCAGGGCGACCACCGCGGATCGCTGTGCCGTGGGCGACAGAACCTCGCTGAAACCGAGTTGGACCGCCGGGATGGTCAGCCACCAGGCGCGCGGCACGCGGCCGAACACGTCGCGCGAAAGGGCCAGCATGGTGCGCGGATCGGCGGCGTGCGCCATGAGTTGCGAGGTGGTGTTGGGGATGAGCGGGCGCAATTGCACTTCGCCAGAAGCATCCACGGCGGCGTCCACGAAAACCACCGCGTCGGCCTCTGCAATCGGTGCGGCATGTTCCGGCGAGAGCTGCTGACAGACGAGCGTGCGCACGCCCGGCAAACCAAGCGCCGCGACCGCTTCAACCACGCGCGGCCCCACCCCGTCGTCGCCACGAAGCGTGTTGCCGTAGCCAATGACCAGGAGGACAGGCTGATCGATGCTGGCGTCCGCGCCTGTCATAATAAAACTCCGGGGCCAATCACCCCCGCACGACTTCGTGCAACACGCGGCCGTTCGCACCGATCAATTGCACGTGCATCGGCATCTGGCCCACGGCATGCGTCGAGCAGCTCAGGCACGGGTCGTAGCAACGGATGCCGTGTTCCACGCGATTGAGCAGCGGCTCGGGAATTTTCCCATTGCCCGCGCCGCCCTTGATGTAATGCCGCGCGATCTGGGCGACGGTCTGGTTCATCGCCAGGTTGTTCTGCCCGGTGGCGACGATGAGGTTGACCTTTTGCAGCAGGCCATTGCGGTCCACGGTGTAGTCGTGGAAGAGCGTCCCACGCGGGGCCTCGCTTGCCCCGACGCCGCGCAAGCTGTTGATGCCAGCATCGGCGCGGAGATAATCGCTCAGCAGTTCCGGATCATCCAGGTAGCGCTCGACCAGTTCGAGACTGGCGAGAATCTCGATGAGCCGCGCGTAGTGGTAGAGGAAGGACGACGTGACGGCGCCGCGGCCGAGCTTCTTGAATTTCGTCAGCTCCGCGTCCGCTTTCGGCACGCCCATGCGTTCACAGACGTTGAGCCGCGCGAGTGGTCCGACGCGATAGATGCCCTCGGGATAACCCAGCGGCAGGTAGTAGGGCGATTTCAGGTAGGAACCGGCTTCGACGGATTCACCGATGACTTCGTAGTATTTCTGCGGGTCCACCTGATCGGCAATGGTGCTGCCGCTGCTGTCGGTGAACCGGAGCTTGCCGCCGTGGTGTTCCCACGTGCCGTCCTCGGTGACAAGGCCCATGAACAAGGACGGAAAGTTGCCGAAAATCTCAATCTCACGCCGGTGCGTTTCCATCGTCTTCTTCCAGAGCTCGAACGCCACCCGCACGGTCGCGAACGCCTCGGGCAGCCAGGCGCGGATTTTGTCGCGGTTCTCCGGTGTCAGCGCGGTCCGCACGCCACCGGGCACGGCCCAGGCCGGGTGGATTTTTTTGTCGCCGAGCAGCTGGATGATTTCCTGACCGAACTGGCGGAGGCGGATGCCGGCGCGGGCCAGTTCCGCATTGCTGGCGATCAACCCGAAAACATTGCGCTGCGATTGCGGCGTGTCCCAGCCGAGCAGAAAGTCCGGCGCGCTCAGGTGGAAAAAGCTCAGCGCGTGGCTCTGGATGAACTGGCCGAGATTCATCAGGCGGCGGAGTTTGTCGGCGGCGGGCGGGATGTTGACGGCCATGATGGCATCGCCGGCTTTCGCGGACGCAAGCAGGTGGCTGACGGGGCAGATGCCGCAAATGCGCGGGGTGATGCCGGGCATTTCGGCGAACGGGCGGCCCTCGCAGAATTTCTCAAAGCCGCGGAACTCCACGACGTGAAACTCGGCGTCGGAAACGTTGCCCGTGTCGTCCACGAAAAGGCTGATCTTGGCGTGGCCCTCGATGCGGGTCACGGGGTCGATGACGATTCTTTGAGCCATAAAAGGGGTCTCTGGGCGGATGCGGCCTATCCGAACTTGAGTTGCGCGCCTTCCAGCTTCGGCGTTACGCCGCTCAACATCTGACTGACGAGCGCCTTGATGCGGTCGGCCGGCGGCGGGCAGCCGGGCAGGAAATGCTCGACGTGCACGACTTCATGCACGGGCAGCACGCGTTCCAGCAGCGGCGGCACGATGCCGTCCGCCTTCGGAATGCGCGGGTTGAATTGCGCGTTCTCGATGTAGGCGCGTTGCAGGACGCTCTCCGCGTTGCCCAAGCCAAGCTGGTTGCGGATGGCCGGCACGTTGGCGGTCACCGCACAGTCGCCGAAGGACACCAGGACCTTGGTGCGCTGGCGGATTTTGTGGAGCAGTTCGAGGTTGTCCTCGTTGCAGATGGCGCCCTCGATCAGGCACACATCCACGTTCTCGGGATAATCCTTCATGTCCACGACCGGGCTGTAAACAAGTTCCACCTGGCCGGCGAGATCGATGAGAAACTCGTCGAGATCGAGGAACGACATGTGGCAGCCAGAACAGCCGCCAAACCAAACTGTGGCCAAACGCACTTTCATAGTTTCCATTCTGGTTGGAACAACGCCCGGCGCTGTCCGGACGCCGCCGGGCGGCATCCCTGTCGATTTAATCTGCGGCAACCCACTGTTTCTTTTCCCGTGCCGTGACGATGAACTCCAGCTTGCCGCGGTCGCGTTCCATTTCGCCGACGGTGGAGCCTTTGTGGAACAGCGCGCCAGTGGGACAGGACTGCACGCACTTGCCGCACGAGGTGCAGGAATCGGCCTCGCCCCACGGCATGTTGAGATCGGTGATGATGCGCGACTTGCCGCCGCGCCCGGCGACGTTCTTTGTGCCGGCGCCTTCGATGTGCCAGCAGGCGCGCACGCAGCGGCCGCACAGCACGCAGCGGTTGTGATCCATGCCAAACAGGCCGTGCGTCGTGTCCACGCCCCACTTGGGGAAGTTGTATTCGTAGCGCACGTGGTCCATGCCGTTGGAATAGGCGAGGGACTGGAGTTCGCAGTTGCCGTTGGACACGCACACGGCGCAGACATGGTTCCGCTCGGCGAAGAGCAGTTCGAGGATCATGCGGCGGTATTTGCGGAGACGCTCGCTGTCCGTTTTGATGTCCATGCCCTCGACGACGCGGGTGGTGCAGGCGGGGAGCAGCTTCGGAATGCCCGCCACTTCCACAATGCACAACCGGCATGCGCCAACGTCATAAACACCCTCCAGGTGGCACAGGGTCGGAATCGCGATGCCGGCCTCGGTCGCCGCCTGCAAAATGGTGGCGCCTTCCTCGGCGCTGATCTGCTTGCCGTCAATGGTCAGGGTTTTGGCCGCCATAAAAATCGCTGGTTATTTCGGGGCTGACTGCGGGTTGGGCTGGCCGTTGCCGGGCGGACCAAATTGGTCCGGTTGCAGCAGGTCCTCGTATTCCTTGCGGAAGAATTTCAAGGTGCTCAGCACCGGGTTGGGCGCCGTCTGGCCAAGGCCGCAGAGACTGGTGTTTTTCACCATGTCGCAGAGTTCCTCCAGTTTGATGAGGTCGCGCAGAGTGGCCTTGCGCTGGGCGATCTTTTCCAGCAGATGATGCATCTGCACCGTGCCCGCGCGGCAGGGAATGCACTTGCCGCAGGATTCATCCATGCAGAATTCCATGTAGAACCTGGCGATCTCGACCATGTTCGTGGTGTCATCCATCACCACCATGCCGCCGGAACCCATGATGGAACCGAGCTTCGTGAGCGACTCGTAATCCACCGGCGTGTCCAGAAAGTCCGCCGGGATGCAGCCGCCCGAGGGGCCGCCCGTCTGCACGGACTTGATTTTTCTTCCGTCCGGCGCACCGCCGCCCATTTCCTCGACGATTTGCCGCAGCGGAATGCCCATGGGCACTTCGATGAGGCCGTTGTTGGTGATCTTGCCGGTGAGCGCAAACACCTTCGTGCCCTTGCTCTTTTCCGTGCCAAAACTGGCATACCAATCCGCCCCCCTGCCGATGATGGGCGCGATGTTGGCAAAGGTTTCGACGTTGTTGATGAGCGTGGGGCAGCCCCACAGGCCGCTCTCCGCCGGAAAGGGCGGACGCGGGCGCGGCGTGCCGCGTTTGCCCTCGACCGAGGCCATCAACGCGGTTTCCTCGCCGCATACAAAGGCGCCGGCGCCAATCCGGATGTCCACGTTGAAGATGAACGGTGTTTCAAAAATGCCGCCGCCGAGCAGGCCGAGCTGCTTGGCCTGCTTGATGGCGATCTGCAGGCGCGAGATGGCCAGCGGATATTCGGCCCGCACGTAGAGAAAACCCTGATCCGCGCCCACCGCATAGGCCGCGATGGCCATGCCTTCGAGCACGAGGTGCGGATCGCTTTCGAGCACGCTCCGGTCCATGAACGCGCCCGGGTCGCCTTCGTCGCCGTTGCAGACGACGTATTTTTTGCCGCCCGGGGACTTGGCCACGGTGCCCCACTTGAGGCCGGTCGGATACCCCGCGCCGCCGCGGCCGCGCAGCCCGCTCTTCGTGATTTCCTCGATGACCTCGGCCGGCTTCATTTCCGTCAGCACCTGATGCAACGCCTGATAGCCGCCGGCCGCGATGTAATCTTCGATGCTTTCGGGATCAATAATGCCGCCGTTGGCGCGCACGATCTTCACCTGCTTGGCGAAGAACGGATGCTGCGGGTCGCCGCGCTGGACGTCGCACGGACCGCCCTTGAGGGAATTGACGATGGCCGGGGCGTCCTCGGGCTTTACGAATTCAAACAGTTCGTGCCGGCCGTCGTCATGGTCCACGCCAACCAACGGCCCCTGGCCGCAAAAGCCCATGCAGCCGACGCGCCGGACTTCAACCTCGCCTTCCAAACCCCGGGCTTTGACTTCCGCGTCGAGATTCTTGTTGATGACGTCGGCCTGCGAGGACATGCAGCCGGCGGACATGCAGGTGCGCAGGCAGACTTTTTTGGCGGCGGCCTTTTCCTTTTCGGCGATGGCGTTGAGATCGTCCAGTTGCATGCGTTATTTCCACTGGTTGATTTTTTCGAGCGCGGCCTCGGCCGTCTGCTTGGGCGCAACGTGGCCGTCATAGGTGACTGCCGGCGCGATGCCGCAGGCGCCGATGCAGCGCGCGGTGAGCAGGGAAACCTTGCCGTCCGGCGTGGTTTCGCCCGGCCGAATCTTCAGCCGGTCCTGGAGCGCGTTCATGACCTTGTCGGCGCCTTTCACGTAGCAGGCCGTGCCCAGGCAGACGACGCAGGTGTGTTCGCCCTGCGGCTTGAGGTTGAAGAAATGGTAGAACGTGGCCACGCCATACACGCGGCTGGGCGGCAGCTTGAGCTTGTGCGCGACGAACAGCAGGAGGTCGTCCTCCAGGTAGCCGAACAGTTCCTGCGCCTTGTGCAGCACCTCGATGAGCGCGTCCTGGCGGAACTGGTGCTTCTTCATGTGCACCTCGAGGATCTTGAAGCGCTTGTCGCCGCTGGCATGGTCGAGCGCGCGGCGCAGCCGGTTTTGGCCCGTTGAGATGTTGGTCGCCTGCATGTGCTTTAATTAGTTTTCAAGCCAGCACAAGCCTTGTAGATGAGAAATACAAATGACAAGCCGGCGCGGCTCTGCATTTTTTGGCAAAGGGTCACCGTGCTTTGCTGCGGGCGGGGATTAAAAGCCTTGCTGGGCGGATGGGGCGCCCCTAGGCTGCGAAACCGGCGGGCGAAGTGGGGTTGGCCCGGCCAGTGGGCGCTTGGCGCAGCGGTTAGCGCATCTCGTTTACACCGAGGTGGTCGGGGGTTCGAATCCCTCAGCGCCCACCATTTCTCACACCTTCCCGATCCACTTGCGATCTTCCCAGACGGCCTTGATCGACGTCACGTTGCGCGCGTCGAACACATGTTTGGCGGCCGTCAGCAATTTGCCCTTTTTGGCGGCGTTCCAGGCGTCGCTCGCGCTGATGGCCACGTGCTGCAGCACGCTCGGGTCGCGGTAGCAGTCAATCATGCAACGCGTGCAGCCGTCGCGGATGAGCTTGGACTCGTCCCAGTCATACACATTGCACATGGGCGTTTCCCAGAAGTGGCAGCGGTAAAGGTCGAGCTTCCAGTCGAGGTAGAAATACTTGTGGCCGCCCAGGCAGCCGAATTTTTCCTTCTCGCCGCGCAGATGCCGCTGCATTTCGTTCAGCGACTCGGTCGGGTTCACGACCGGATAACCGCTGCGATGCTTCATCTGCTTGATTTTTTCAAACAGGGCGATGAGTTCGTCCTGGCTGAAATTCACGAGGCCGCTGTCGCTGAAGCTGAGATAGCTGCTGGCCAGCGACGTGAGCGGATAGCTGAATGTGCAACTGCGGAAGCCGAGCGATTCCAGGAACGGCGGCAGCTTCTCGAAATCCTCGATCAACCGGCTCGCGGTGATGCTCGCGGTGGTCTGGATGCCCACGCCGTGAAAAAATTCGTTCGCCCGTTTGATCTTGCGGCACACATCGGGCAGGCCGCGGTTCTGCTCGTGCTTGGCGATGTCGTGCGCGTCAATGGACATGATGACGCTCGTCAGCCCGTCGTCCACCAGGCCGCGCATGTTTTCCTCGGTCCACAATCCGCCGTTGGTGCAGATCATCGGGTGAATCCCCTGCTCCGCCGCGTAACGGACCATCGGCCGGAGTTCCTTGTGCGCCATCGGTTCGCCGCCGACGAACAGGAGGTAGCCAATGTGGTTGCGTTTGGCGATGTCCACCACGTCGCGCGCCTCCGACAACGTCACGCTCTTGCGCGCCTTGGGGTCGAACTTGCTCCGGGCAAAGCCGCAGAAATCACAGTCCGCGTTGCAGATGTTGGTGATGGCGAACTGGAGGTAACCGGGACCGCCGTGGTGCAACACGTCCTTGAACAACTGCCAGCCCGACGTCTTGGGACGCACCACCGGGGTGGACTTGGCGGGCGTCGCTGCCACCGCGCGGGCGGCCGCTTCCGGGGAGGTTTCGATTACAGCTTCAGCACTCATGAAACAAACGTCAGTCATGGTTCACTTAACCGGCGGCGGGCGCAAACCTTTCCTGCCCCTTTTTGCAAAACGGCTTGTCTCAAGGCGTTCGGGCACCACAATGACGCGCATGCTGCAACCGGCCCGATTCGCAATGGTAGTCCTGGCACTGACACTGGCCGGTTGCGCCAATCCGCCCCGCACCCGCCCGTTCAAAGTGGCGCCGGGAGATTTGCCGCCCGATGTGGACCTTCGTCCGCCGACGGCCCCCGCACCCGTAACCAGGCATCCGATCCAGTCAAAGCCGGTCACGCATCCGGCAACCGCAGTCGTCGGGCAATCGTTGTCCGTGCCCGCTGCAACCTGGGTTCCGCTGGACCAATGGGCCAGAGTCAATCACTTCGGCCCGCTCACAAATCTGCATTCCACCGTAATGCCCACGTTTTCGCTGGCGACGCCCGCCGGTGACTTCGTGGTGCGGGTCGGGAGCACCCTGGCTCAGTTTGCCGGGCTGGAACTGCGGCTGGGTTTCGAACCCCGGCTGGTCAATGACGAGCCGGCCCTGCACACGCTGGATTTGCAAAAGAACCTGCTTCCGTTGCTGAGCGGCACGAGCGCCCCGCCCGCCGGCCCGCACGTCATCGTGATTGACCCGGGGCATGGCGGCAAAGACAGCGGCACCCGCAGCGCGACCGGCCATGCGGAGAAAGATTACACCCTCGACTGGGCCAACCGGCTGGCCGATTTGTTGACGGCCCGAGGCTGGCAGGTCTTTCTGACCCGCACCAACGACGCAGACGAATCGTTGTCCAACCGGGTGGCGTTTGCCGACGAGCACCATGCGGATTTGTTCGTGAGCCTGCACTTCAACGCCGCCGGCAGCGCGGTGCACAACGGCGTCGAAACGTATTGCGTCACTCCCACCGGCATGCCGTCTTCCGTGACCCGCGGCTACGAGGACAATCCCGCGCTGGCCTTTCCCAACAACGAGTTCGACGCGCAAAACCTGCAACTGGCCCTGCGCATTCACCGCGAAATTCTCGCCGCCACCAAGGCCGAGGACCGCGGCATCCGCCACGCCCGCTTCCTGAGCGTCCTGCGCGCTCAACATCGTCCCGCCGTGCTGATCGAAGGCGGCTACTTGTCCAACCCGGAGGAAGCGGCGCTCATCGACGCGCCGGAACACCGACAGCTGCTCGCCGAGGCGGTGGCGAAGGCCCTGCAGCAACCATGATCCCGCATGCGCTCATCACCGGCGGCGCGGGCTTCATCGGCTCGCACCTGGCCGAACGGCTGCTGGCAGACGGCGCCCGGGTCACCATCATTGACGACCTTTCGACCGGCACTCGCGCCAATCTGGCGGCGGTGGCAAACCACCCGCGCCTGCGGTTCATGGCCGCCAAATTGTCCGCCTGCGCCGAACTCGGACCGATTGCCGCGGCAGCGGACCAGATTTTCCATCTGGCGGCCGCCGTGGGCGTGGAACTGGTGGTCCGCTCGCCCACGCGCGTCATCGAAACGAATCTTCACGAGACCGAAGTTTTGTTCGAAGCGGCCGCCGCCAACCGAACGCCGGTGCTGCTGGCTTCGACATCGGAGGTTTACGGCAAGAGCACCAAACACGAATTCACGGAGGAGGACGATCTGTTGATTGGCCCGCCCACACACGCCCGCTGGAGCTACGCGTGCTCCAAGTTGATGGACGAGTTTCTCGCGCTGGCCTTCGCCAAGGAACGGCAGGTGCCGGTGATCATTGCCCGGCTCTTCAACACTGTCGGCCCCCGACAAACCGGCCGCTACGGCATGGTGTTGCCCCGCTTTATCGCCGCCGCGAAGGCCAACGCGCCGTTGCAGGTCTATGGCGACGGACAGCAAACGCGTTGCTTTTGTTATGTGAACGACACGGTGGAGGCTTTGGTGCGTCTGGCACGCTGTCCTCATGCGCCGGGGCAGATCTTCAACGTCGGCAACACCGAGGAAATCAGCATTGGCGCGCTGGCGAACCAGGTCATCGCCAGCCTGAACTCGACTTCGCCCGTGCAGTGCATTCCGTATAACGAAGCCTACGAACCGGGCTTTGAAGACATGCGGCGGCGCAAACCGTCACTTGCCAAGCTGACGCAGTTCATCGGCTTCCGCCCCAGCACACCCTTGCGCGAAATTATCCAACGGACCGCAGCCGCCGGCTGAATTCAGGCCAGACAATCCCGCCACGAACCCGCGTTCGGGCGTTCCGGTCACCCCGCCCCGCCCGTGGCAGCAAAAAAGAAGGGCACCCTTGCGGGTGCCCTCATGAATCGAATCAAATCTCCAATCGATCAGGGAAACGCGAGGCGGTTCAGCTGCGAATCGCCTGAGTTTCTGAACAGATCACGCAGCTTGGAAATGGTGACCTGCTGGACGCTGCCGTCCGCCATGGCCACATTGCCTTGCTTGCCGTGGCCGTTGTCCATCCAGGCGCCCGTAGGATTGTTCGTGGAAGTGCCCACGGTGGGAGCCAAGATGCTGGCCGCGCCGTTACCCCAACCTTGGGTGGACGGATTGTTGTTGTTGTAGGCGGTGCCGGTGTTGCCCATGTTGTGATCGCCCGCCAGCAACATCTGCGGCTGGGTTTCATCAGCATCAACACCGATGAAGTAGCTCACGTTGTTGTTATTGAAATACGGCGTGCCGGACTGACCACCCGGAACCGTGGGCGACCATGTCGTGGCCTGCTGCACTGTGCTCTCGTATTCAGAGGGGCAATACAACAGCTTGGGCGTGCCCATCTCGTTCGACATCACCCCGAAAACACGATAGACAAAGCGCGCGTTGTTCGCCGGATTGCCCGCGAGGGTGCTGGGATCTGCCGCGCTGGACATCATGGGGCCACCCGCAGTATACGGAACGCGTGTGGGATACTGGTCGTTGTTGTCCCCGCCCCAGAGGCGGAACGACAGGCCAACCTGCTTGAGGTTGTTGACGCAGTTGATGCGCTGGGCTTTGGCCTTGGCCTTGGCGAGCGCCGGCAGGAGCATGGCCGCCAGAATCGCGATGATCGCGATCACGACGAGCAGCTCAATGAGCGTAAAGGCTGATTTTTTCGAGAGTTTCTTCATTTGGATTTGCGTTTTTTTGTTTCTCAAACCGAGCCCGGTTGCATCACTCATGCGGTGGGGGACGGTCTGCGTAGCTTACCTTTAGCACTGCCGGTGCCAACAAGAATTCCGTCGGATTGCCAAATTTCTTGCCCCGCGCACGCGAAAAAGCGCGTCAACTCCGCGCATGACGCGTGAAATTCCCGCGCACGGCGGCGGCATTGCACGACACCCCCCTTCTGCTAGTTTCCTCCCATGGCATTCGATTCCTTTCGCGACTGGGTCAACCACCTTGATAAAGCCGGTGAACTCAAGCGCATCCAACAGCCCGTCGCCACCGAACTCGAAATCACCGAGATTGCCGACCGCGAAATGAAATTACCCGGCGGCGGCAAGGCGCTGCTCTTCGAAAAGCCCACCGTCAACGGCGTCGTCTCGCCGTTCCCCGTCGCCATCAACACGCTCGGCTCTTGGAAGCGCATGGCCCTGAGCATGGGCGCCGAAACCGTGGACGACGTCGCCAACGAACTGGGCGCGCTGATGAAGGCCAAGCCGCCGACGAGCTTCAAGGAGGCCATCAAACTGCTCTCGCTCGCGCTGGATTTGCGCCATGCCAAGCCGAAGACGGTGAAGAGCGGTTCGTGCAAAGACGTGATTCATCTAGTTGATAGTCCAAAGTTGAGAGTTGAGAGCTGGCCGAAAGCTCCGAACGTCAACGAACCTGCAACTTTCAACCGTCAACCGGCAACCTTGGCAAACTTGCCCATCCTGCGCTGCTGGCCGCTCGACGGCGGACGTTTCATCACGCTGCCCTGCGTCGTGACCAAAGACCCCGACACCGGCGAACGCAACGTCGGCATGTATCGCATCCAGATTTACGACGACCAAACCACCGGCATGCACTGGCAGTTGCAGAAGGTCGCCGCTCGCCATGGCCGGCGTTACTACGAAAAGGGCGAGCGCATGCCCGTCAGCATCTTCATCGGCGGCGACCCGATGTTTCCTTTCGCCGCCACCGCGCCGCTGCCGGACGGCTTGGACGAATTTCTCCTCGCCGGTTATCTCCGCAAGAAATCCGTCGAACTCGTGAAGTGCGAGACGAACGACCTCGAAGTTCCCGCCAACGCCGATTTCGTGATCGAAGGTTATATTGACCCGACCGAGCCGTTGCGCGAGGAGGGTCCGTTCGGCGATCACACGGGCTATTACACGTTGCCCGAGCCGTATCCGGTGTTTCACGTCACCGCCATCACGCACCGCAAAGACGCAGTGTATCCCTGCACCATCGTGGGCATTCCGCCAATGGAAGATTTTTACATCGGCGGCGCGAGCGTGAAATTGTTCCTGCCGATTTTCAAAATGAATTTCCCCGAGATCGTGGACATCGCGCTGCCGGCGGAAGGCGTGTTCCACAACCTCGTCGTCGTCAGCATCAAGAAGACCTACCCGATGCAGGCCTACAAAATCATGCACGGCCTCTGGGGCATGGGGCAGATGATGTTCACCAAATACATCATCGTGGTAGACGCCGACGTGAACGTGCACAATACCAGCGAAGTGCTGTTCCATCTCACCGCCAACACCGACCCGCAGCGCGACAGCATTTTCACCAAAGGCCCGGCCGACGTGCTCGACCACGCGACGAGCGAAATCGCCAGCGGCAGCAAACTCGGCATTGATGCGACGAAGAAATTGCCCGGCGAAGGTTTCAAACGCCCCTGGCCGCCACTGATCAAGATGGATGAAAGCGTGAAGGCGAAAATTGACACTCTTTTTCGAGAGGCTGGATAAAAGTCATTTTGTCGAATGGCTGCTCCACAATCGGCCAAAACAACTCTTCTGCTGGAAGAACGACGACGCTTGGGAGATTGGATCAACAAACGGGGGCTGACCATAACGCCTACACCGCGTTCAACCGTCTTGTGTAGATCTAATAAAAAGGCCGCGTCCATTAAATTTTAATGGACGCGGCTTATGAAAAACTGGCGGCAACCTACTCTCGCGCAAGCTATACAGGCACTACCATCGGCAATGCGATGTTTGACGGCCGTGTTCGGAATGGGAACGGGTCGGACCACCGCTTTATAGCCACCAAAAATTTATTAGAAAGATCCGAATCTTTGAAAACTACACATAGACAGACATTACACTGAAAACCATTGGTTTTCTAATTTTAAGATCAAGCCTCACGATTGATTAGTATTAGTAAGCTGAACGTGTTGCCACGCTTACACTTCTAACCTATTAACCCGGTAGTCTGCCGGGTATCTTTAGGGACTTGCGTCCGGGACACCATATCTTGGGATGAGCTTGGCACTTAGATGCTTTCAGCGCTTATCTCTTCCGCACATGGCTACGCAGCGATGCCTCTGACGAGACAACTGCCACACCAGAAGTGCGTCCAACCCGGTCCTCTCGTACTAAGGTTGAAACCCCTCAAGTGTCCTGCGCCCACAGTGGATAAGGACCGAACTGTCTCACGACGTTCTGAACCCAGCTCGCGTACCACTTTAACCGGCGAACAGCCGGACCCTTGGGACCTTCTCCAGCCCCAGGATGTGATGAGCCGACATCGAGGTGCCAAACCGGGTCGTCGATATGAACTCTTGGACCCGATCAGCCTGTTATCCCTAGCGTACCTTTTGTCCGATGAGCGACGGCAATTCCACATTCTACCGTCGGATCACTTGGGCCTACTTTCGTATCTGCTCGACTTGTAGGTCTCACAGTTAGCCCGGCTTTTAGCCATACCCTCAACGCACGGTTGCCAACCGTGCTGAACCGAGCATCGCGCTCCTCCGTTACTCTTTTGGAGGAAACCGCCCCAGTCAAACTGACCCGCACGCACTGTCCCTCGCCTGGATGACAGGATCGAGGTTAGAATCCTAATTAATAAAGAGTGGTGTTTCACATTGCGACTCCAGAAGCACCGAAGCACTTCCTTCAAAGTCTCCCACCTACGCTACGCATCATTAACCAAGACACAATACGAGCTTACAGTAAAGGTGCATAGGGTCTTTCCGTCCTACTGCGGGCATGCGGCATCTTCACCGCAATTACAGTTTCGCCGAGATCCTCTCCGAGACAGTCGTTCAGTCGTTACAAGATTCGTGCAGGTCGGAACTTACCCGACAAGGAATTTCGCTACCTTAGGACCGTTATAGTTACGGCCGACATTCACGGGGACTTGGCCACCGAGCTTTGGCTTGCGCCGAACAAGATGGTTTGATCTTTCCGCATTGGTCACTTGTCACTCCCTATACCTAGTCTTAACGACGTAGCAGAGAGCTGTGTTTTTGTTAAACAGTCGCTAAACGCAATTTACTGAGGCCCACGAATGGGCACCCCTTCTCCCGAAGTTACGGGGCTAATGTGCCGAGTTCCTTAGAGAGGTTTCTCTCGCGCGCCTGAGTGCACTTACACTCACCCACCTGTGTCGGTTTACGGTACGGGCACCTAGGAGAACAACCAAAACTTTTTCTTGACAACTTGTTTACGGATACGCTTTGACCGAAGTCTAAGCTCCCAATTCAATAGGGTAGTCCGTTTTCTCGTTGCGTTAATCTTGGCCTTAACCCTAGATGGCGCAGGAATATTTAACCTGCTGTGCATCGATTACGCCTTACGGCCTCATCTTAGCTCCCGGCTAACCCTGGGAGGACGAACCTAGCCCAGGAAACCTTGGGTTTACGGCGACCAGGATTTTCACCTGGTTTATCGCTACTCGTGTCTGCATTCTCACTGATCAACGCTTCACCTTTCGTTACCGTCAGGCTTTGTCGCATTGATCACGCTCTTCTACCGCGCATGTTTGGTCGCCCGAACATGCACCCGCGGCTTCGGTATACAGTTTAATCGCCAATCATTTTCGGCGCGACATCGCTCGATGAGTCAGCTATTACGCACTGTTTAAATGATGGCTGCCTCTAAGCCAACATCCTCACTGTTTAAGCAACGTCACATCCTTTCCACTTAACTATATTTCGGCACCTTAGCCGGCGGTCTGGGCTGTTACCCTCTCGGCGACGGAACTTATCTCCCGCCGCCTGATTGCTGTGGTATTGGGACCGTCGGTATTCGGAGTTTGATTGGTTTTGGCAGCCTGGTGGGGCCCCTAAGCCATTCAGTGCTCTACCTCCGACGGGTACTTACACAACACTCGCCCTCAAGCGATTTCGAAGAGAACCAGCTATCACGGGGTTTGATTAGTCTTTCGCTCCTACTCACAAGTCATCTCAGGATTTTTCAACATCCACGAGTTCGGTCCTCCACCTGGTGTTACCCAGGCTTCAACCTGCTCATAAGTAGATCACCTCCGCTTCGGGTCTATTGCCAG
Organism: Verrucomicrobiia bacterium; assembly: GCA_035765895.1. Lineage (NCBI taxonomy): Bacteria > Pseudomonadati > Verrucomicrobiota > Verrucomicrobiia > Verrucomicrobiia bacterium. The sequence continues at coordinate 18,625 of DASTWL010000027.1, forward strand.
CCACCAGTCGCGCATTTCGCACTCGGTTTCCCTTGGCCTCCACGGCAAAGCCGTTTAGGCATGCGACTGACAATAACTCGCAGACTCATTATGCAAAAGGCAAGCAGTCACCGCTTGCGCGGCTCCTACACATTGTATGCAGTGGGTTGCAGGTTCTATTTCACTCCCCTAACAGGGGTTCTTTTCACCTTTCCCTCGCGGTACTTGTTCACTATCGGTTGCCAATTAGTATTTAGCCTTATCCGGTGGTCCGGACAGATTCGCACAGAGTTTCACGTGCACCGTGCTACTTGGGATACCTCTAGAACGGAACGAACCTTATTTACCCGGCTGTCACGGTCTATGGCCACGCTTTCCAGCGTGTTCAACTCGCTCGTCTTTGTCCACGTCAAGGTCCCGCTACCCCGGGAAGACAAGTCCTCCCGGTTTGGGCTGTTCCGCTTTCGCTCGCCACTACTGACGGAATCACGTCGTTTTCTTTTCCTGCGGTTACTGAGATGTTTCACTTCACCGCGTCTGGCTGCCTTGGACTATGAATTCATCCAAGACTAACAGGAGTTTAAGCCTGCTGAGTTGTCTCATTCGGAGATCTTCGGATTAACGCCTGCTTGCGGCTACCCGAAGCTTATCGCAACTTACTACGTCCTTCATCGCCTATTGGCACCAAGGCATTCACCTACTGCACTTAGTAGCTTGATCAAAATTGAGATCGACGTCATTTGACGTCAAAAACTCGACGAAATGTAATGCCCTTTATCTATGTGTAGTTTTCAAAGATCGCGCCGCATTACAAACGATGCGGAAAATGGTGGGCGTGACTGGACTTGAACCAGTGACCCTGCGCTTATCAAGCGCATGCTCTAACCAACTGAGCTACACGCCCGAGACGCTGTCATGTCCGGCGCGCAACGGAGGTTGGTGGAGCTGAGGAGACTTGAACTCCTGACCTATAGCTTGCAAAGCTACCGCTCTACCAACTGAGCTACAGCCCCACACGAGTGAGCCTAGAGCCGATTGGTTTCAGCCACAACTCGGACAAGCCTCGCGGTCGAGACCCTGCGATTCTTAAAGAACGTCCTTGAAGATTGAATTGTGCGATAAGATTGAGCCATCGGCTTTTTGACCGGCCGACCGATAAGCACCATTGGATTGGTGCCAAGTTGTCTCCTTAGAAAGGAGGTGATCCAGCCGCAGGTTCCCCTACGGCTACCTTGTTACGACTTCATCCCAATCACCAGCCATACCTTCGGCGCCTTTTAACAGGCGACTTCGGGTGCGACCGGCTTTCATGATGTGACGGGCGGTGTGTACAAGGCCTGGGAACGTATTCACGGCGCCGTAGCTGATGCGCCATTACTAGCGATTCCGGCTTCATGCCGTCGAGTTGCAGACGACAATCTGAACTGGGCCCGGTTTT
>DASTWL010000028.1 GCA_035765895.1 Verrucomicrobiia bacterium
AAAGGGCACCAGTGGCAGGCCGGTTTACTTGCCGCCGCCCGCCGGACTATTTTGAAGCTATCGAATGCAACGGAGCCCAAGCCAGTTTCTTGAGTCATTGCCCCAACCGAAGGGTGGTTGGTGTGCTAACCATGCGCTGCACCGCGACGCCGCCCCGCCCCTTCGTTCGTGAGATTTAGATTTCATTTTGGCCTTCCTTTCGTTGTTGCGGCGCCGCCGGCGTCGCGGGTGAGCTTGATTCGTTAGGCCGTGCGGCCACACCACTGATGAAACGAGGACCGATATTGAGCGGAGTTTGTGTGGTGGTGATGTTTCTCGCCATCGTGCTACCGTTCGGTCTTGGCCCTGAGCGCGGCGGTTCACTCGACGTTCAGCTTCGGTATTGGCTACCGTTTGTCGGAGCAGCTTTGGTCGTAGCTGCTTTCGTTCGGCGAGAGCGAGTGCTCTGGCCGATTCTCGGACTGTTACTCACTAGCATTTATGTTGGACTGCATCTCATCGCAACGGCCTCGTAAGAAACTAGGCGTGTAAGTTCAGGTGGTGGTGATGAGTTTAAAGCCGAGGGCGGTGGCGGATTGGTGGAGGCGTTGAATCTTCTTGAGCTTCAGTTTTTCTTCCGCGTGTTGCCACACGGTCGGGTCGTAAGGGGTGCGGTGTTTGATCAGGTGCCAGAGGATGCGGGCGAGGTGGACTCGCTCGCCGTCGCTCGCTCGGCCCGGCGGGCCTGCTCCCTCCGGTCGCATTCCTTTCGCGGGTCGTCCGCTCAAGTGTGCGCCATCGCTGTGATGGCTTTGGGACTGCCCAGCCGGGCGCGCCAGCGGTAGGATCAGGGCGGGATTGGCGGCTGGACGGGCGGGGCTTGACGGAGTAGATAGGTCTTCATGGTGGCTGCTTTTCGTTCCTGCGTTGTTTGGGGCGTGAGTCCCACAACGGGTGGCTCGGCGCCGCGCGCGCGGCGTAACCACGTTTGCACCGGAGAGCAGACACCCCTTCCACCTGCAGCGAAAGCCATACTGTCTAGGTGTCATTCCACGCCACATGACAAAACGACGAGCATTTAGGTTTGCGTTGGTGTTCCTGCTTCTCGTTGCTGGTTACTTTGGCTCAGCGGCTCTTATTCTCGATTTTTCGCAGACCGCCTACCCGAACGATGAGGAATATTTTGAGGGCAGGCAGGTAGCGTTCGGCCCGCAGCCTCGCATCCGCCTTTGCAGTCCAGCCTACTATGACATTCCAAGTGGCGCGTCATACGATGGCAGCGAGTGGGCGCTTGTTGTTTATCGCCCCGTTTGCCAGTTTTGGGCTGCTCGCAGAGGCTTTGCGCCTCCACACAGATGGAGATGACGACGATGACACCTCGTAAGAAACAAGGATGAGACCCGAAGCCTGTTCTCATTGGAGATTCCGCAACCGCATTTTGAGGGCGTCAACTTCGCCAGCCCAAAAAAGCCGAAGATAAGTTCACGGAAAAATCCCAAGCGGCCAAGACGGCAGACCAAGTTGTGGAACCGGAGCGGTCCTGAGGCCGGGTCGAGGATTGTCGATCCACGGTTGAAAGGAATGCCGCCGGCGTTGTTCCGGCTCAGGGAGGGGCGAATTGAAAATGCAGCGTCGTGCGCGAGCCGGTGCGGAAATTGGACATCTCCATCTCCTGCACCTGCCACTGGCCGTTGACCTTTTTGAAATCGTTCGGCTTGAATTCCTTCACGTTCCGTCCCGCGGCATCGTAGGCCTCCACCAGCACCGGCCCGCCCGTGTCGATGTCAAACCACGCCACCACGCGCACGTAGCCGTTGGTCCAGCCCGCGGGCGCAACACTCTCCAGCTTGTCACAGGACTGGCCGCGGCAAAGCTCCTTCTGCAACAGGCGTTGGGTGGGCCAGTGCAGGAATTCCAACCCCAGGTCGGCCAGCAGATAATCGGAGTCCGCAAACGGAACAAACGCCTGCGCACCGGTGACGATTTGGAATTCGTTCGTGTCGCCCGGCGGACGGGAGAAAACCGCCACGCGATATTCGTTCGGCCGATTCGGGAAATGCGTGACCGTGAGAGCGGCAGCATGTTCCTTGTTCGTCCCTTCGGTGCGGTAAGTCGTGCTCCAGGAGTTATCGCCGGCTTGAACTTCGATCCGCACCGGAATCTCAAAGCGCAGGTTGCGTCCGGTATAAACCCGCAGCACCGCCTGGTTCGTGGCACTGGCCTCCGGCCGGATGGCCAGCAGCCGCGCCACCAATTCGCGGCCGGCGGCCGCCGGATCGGCCGGCACCACGGGCGGGGTTGACAGTTGCGGCCCGGCGGCCAAGCCGGTCAGCGTCACCAACAGGAGCGCGGTGAGGATGCGGAAACCGTTCTTCATTTCTGGCGCAAGGCAAGCGGCAGCGCGTCGGCAATGTGGCGCACGAAGTGAACCTTGAGTTTGTGGCGAACTTCAGCGGGCACTTCGGTCCAGTCATTCCGGTTGCCGTCGGGCAGAATGACCTCCTTGATGCCAAAGCGGGCCGCGGCGAGCACCTTTTCCTTGATGCCGCCCACGCGCATCACCCGGCCGCGCAGGCTGATTTCGCCCGTCATGGCCACCTCGGACCGGACGCGCCGCCGCGTGAGCAGTGACGCCAGGGCCACGGCAATGGTGACTCCCGCACTGGGACCGTCCTTCGGCGTCGCTCCGGCCGGCACGTGGATGTGCAAATCGTGCTTCGCGTAATCGTCCAGATCAATGTGCAGCGCCGCCGACTGGCTGCGCAGGTAGCTGAGCGCGGTCTGGGCGCTTTCCTTCATCACGTCACCGAGCGAGCCCGTGAGCATGAGCCCGCCGCGGCCTTTCATGCGGGTGGCTTCAATCATCAACACCTCGCCGCCCACCGGTGTCCACGCGAGGCCGGTCGCCACGCCCACTTCCTTGATGGTTTCGGCGGAGTCGGAAATGAATTTGGGCAGCCCGAGATAGTTCTTCAGGTCCTCGGGCCGGACCTGGAGCGGCTTGGGCGCGTGTCCGTTGGCCATAATCCGTCGCGTGGCCTTGCGCGCGAGGGCGGCCACTTCGCGCTCGAGCTGGCGCACGCCCGCTTCCCGTGTGTAGTCATGAATCACGCGACGCAGCGTGGTGTCCGGCAGCTTCAGTTCCCTGGCGGTCAGGCCGTGCTCGGACAACTGCCGCGGCACCAGGTAACGGCGCGCGATTTGCAGCTTCTCCGAGTCGGTGTAACTCGGCAGTTCGATGACTTCGAGGCGGTCGCGCAACGCCGCGTGCACGGGCTCGAGCCAGTTGGCGGTCGTCAGGAACAGCACGCGCGACAAATCAAACGGCAGATCAAGGTAATGATCGGTGAACGTGGCGTTCTGCGCCGGGTCAAGCACTTCGAGCAGCGCGGCCGCCGGGTCGCCGCGGAAGTCCGCGCCCACCTTGTCCAGTTCATCGAGCAGGATGACGGGATTGCGGCTCTCCACGCGCCGCAGCGTCTGGATGATGCGGCCGGGCAGCGCGCCCACGTAGGTCCGGCGATGGCCGCGAATCTCGGCCTCGTCCCGCATGCCGCCCAGGGCGATGCGGGCAAACTTCCGCCCCATGGCGTCGGCGACGCTGCGGCCCAGCGACGTCTTGCCCACGCCGGGCGGACCGACGAGGCAGAGGATGGGCCCCTTCAGATTTTTGCGGCGTTTGATGACCGCCAGGAACTCCAGCAGCCGGTCCTTCACCTTTTCGAGGCCGTAATGCTGTTCGTTCAAAATCCGCTCCGCCGCCGCGAGGTCGATCTTGTCCTCGGTTTCCTTCTGCCACGGCAGCCCGAGGATCCAGTCGAGGTAATTGCGGGCCACGGAATACTCCGCCGCCGCGGGGGGAATTTGCACGAGACGCTCCACCTCCTGCAGGGCGATTTTTTTGGGCTCGGACGGAAGCGAGGCGCTTTCGATGCGTTCGCGGAGCGCCTTGATTTCGCCGGCATTCGGATCGGCTTCGCCCAGTTCCCGTTGAATGGCCCGCATCTGCTCGCGCAGGAAAAAGTCCCGTTGCGACTTGGAAATGGAGGTGGCCACGTCGCTCTGGATTTTGGAGCTGAGCGAGAGGACTTCGATTTCGCGATTGAGCAGCGGGAGGAGCTTGCGCAGGCGTTCGCGAATGGAGGACGTTTCCAGCAGCTTCTGCCGCTCGGCCAGTTCCAGGTTGAGGTTGGCCGCGATCAAGTCGCTGAAGTGGCTGGGGTCCTCCGTGTTGAGGGCGGCCACCTTCACCTGTTCGGAAAGCGCCGGCGACAGGCGGAGGATTTCCTGGAATTGCGTTTGCGCGTTCCGCAGCAGCGCGCTGACTTCAACGGTGCTTTCGGTCTCGTCCGGCATCACTTCACACCGGGCGCACAAATACGGCGTGGTCGTGGTGAATTCCGCGATGCGAATGCGCCAGAGCCCCTCGACGAGAACCCGCACGGTATTGTCCGGGAACTTGAGCATCTTCAACACACGTGCTGCGCAGCCGACGGAGAACAATTCATCGGGCTTGGGGTTGTCGGCATCCGGATTGCGCTGAAGCACCACGCCGATGAGGCGGTCGCCGCCCACCACATCGTCGATGAGCTTGGTGCTGGGGCCGTTATCCACGAGCAGTGGCGCGACCATGGCGGGAAAGATGACGAGATCGGAAAGGCCAAGGATGGGCAGCACCTTGGGCAAAGCGGGCGTTTCGCCCCGTGGCTTGGCCTCGGCGCCTCCGAGAATGTTTACAAATTCCGTTTCCGGCGAAGTCATGGTGCGTCAGTCATCCTGTTTGACGCGGCCACCGGGAAGAAAGTTCAGGCGAAATCAATTCCCCTCTTTGATCGCCACCTTGGTGATCTTGGTTTGTGGCTGCGTGGCCAGCGGCACATCAATGCGGAGGAACCCGTTCAGGTAGGCGGCGCGCGCCTGGCTGAGATCGTAACCGGCAGGCAACTCCAGCACCGTTTCAAACGGTCCGTAGTTGATTTCCATGACGAGGAAGCTGCACTTGGCGGCGCGGCATCCGTCCGGCCGGTTTCCACTGATGCGCAGCCGGTTGTCCTCCACCGTGATCTCGAGGTTCTCACTGCGCATCCCGGCCAACTCCACCTTGATGACGAGGCCGGCATCGGTCGCATAGACGTCAGTGTTCGGCACCCAATGCGCTTTGGACGCAACCTCCCTTCCACCCGCGGGCGATCGCATGACAAAATGCACGGACGAACTGACTTTGCTAATGGCCATTTTCAGCGACGGAAACTATCTCACCCACCGCACGGACGCAAGCGACCTAGCGCATCTTTACGATGATTTCTGGCCGCCCGCCTTTGCGGGCGTGGTAAATGATGGATTGTCCGGCCGCCTGCCCCGGCGACCGGTTCGCAAACGTGCAATACGTGCCGCAGGGCAGCTTCGCCTTGCGCCGCCGCCAACGGGCGCGCACAAACAACGCGGCCGTGAGCCCCACGATGCTCAGAGTCACGATCTGCTGCCAATCCATGACCCCAACATAACCGCATTCCGGGGTGCCGCCAAATGGGATTTGAACCGCGCTTGAACACGTCCGCGCCCGGCCTAGTATGGGCGCGTGCCCGCATTTCGTCACCACCATCGCGTCACTTACGCCAGCTGCACCGTCGGCAATCACGTCTATCACAGCCGCTTTCTGGATTTGCTGGAGGCGGCGCGCGGCGAATTTTTCCGCTCCTTGGGAACAACCTTCCTCGACTGGCAAAACCAGGGATTCATCTTTCCGGTGATCGCGTGCCAGTTGTCCTTCAAGGCGCCCGCGCGTTACGACAAGGTTCTGCACATCGATCTCTGGGTCACCCACGCGGAAGGCGTCCGGCTGAATTTTGCCTACCGCATCACCACGGCGGAGGGCGTCTTGGTGCTGGAAGGGACGACCGATCACGTTTGCACCCATCTGAACGACAAGCCCCGCCGGCTGCCGCCCGAACTCGTCACGTCGCTTCAAGCCGTCGTTGCAACGCCGCCCTGACCCTCAAAACCAGCTGTAGTTGAAACTGATGCTGACCCGCTCGGCTACGAGCGGATTCGCCGCCACTTCGTGACGCAGCCAGCTTTCAAACAACACCACCTTGCCAGCCTCTGCGGGAAGGGTCTGCCAGAGCCGATGGCTGGAATCACAGCCAGCCCGACGTGGAGGCGCAGCCATGAAGCGGTCCAGCCGCGGATCCTCAAACTTGATGCCGGCACAGCCCTTGGGGGTTTTGACGTAGTAGGTGCCGCTGATGGTGGACAGCGGGTGGATGTGCAGTCCATGCGCCACCTGGTGCGGCATGATGTTGACCCAGCAATCCGTCATGGCGAGCGCACGCCCCTCCAAATCCAGTTCCAGCGCCTTCGCAAACGCCCGCACATGCCGGTTCAACACCCGCTCCAGTTGCATGAACGTGGACGACAGCTTGTGCAGCCGGCACAGCGAACCGTAGGAGGTGTATCCGCCCGCGTAATTCCTGGCCGACCATTTCCGCCCCTCCGCATCGTGGTCGCGAATCTGATGACATTCGCGCAACAATTCGTTGTTGAAAGCCCGCCAACGTTTGTGCTGCAACTGCGCCTGATAAATTTCCGTGGCAAAGAAGGAATGAATCGCCATGCGCCCAACCTACCGGCCGACGGCCGGCGTTGAAAGAACACAAGTGCATCCGTCCCGGTTCTCCGCTAAACCTCGCCTGTGCCTGACGTCTCTCAGCAACTGATCCGCGTCGCGCAAAAGCTGGCGCGGGATCTGGACACTTTGCGGTTTCCCGCCCCGGTGGCCTACGTTTACAACCCGCTGCGGTATGCCTGGCGCCCGCATGCCGAATACCTGAAGCGTTACGGTGCCCGGCCGCGGCGCGTGCTGTTCCTCGGGATGAATCCCGGGCCGTTCGGCATGGCTCAAACCGGCATTCCCTTTGGCGAAGTTACAGCCGTGCGGGACTGGTTGGGCATCACCGGGCCCGTTGGCCGACCGCCGCGCGAGCACCCGCGCAAACCCGTGCACGGCTTCCACTGCCCGCGCTCGGAAGTCAGCGGCCGCCGCCTCTGGGGATTGTTCGCGGCGCGCTTCAAAACACCCGCCGACTTTTTTGCGGAGCACTTCGTTTACAACTATTGCCCGCTCCTGTTTCTTGAAGCCGGCGCCGGCGGGAAGAATCTGACGCCGGACCGGCTCCCCGGCCGTTCCGCGGAACGTCTGTTCATGCAGTGCGACGAACACTTGCGTCGCGTGGTGGACATTCTGAACATTGAAGTGGCCATCGGCGTCGGCGGCTTCGCCGAGCAGCGCCTTCGCGCAACCTTCCCGGAGGCGCGCCTCAAGATCGGGCGCATCCTGCATCCCAGTCCGGCCAGCCCCGCCGCCAACCGTGACTGGGCGGGCACGGCAACCCGCGAATTGCGGACTCTGGGCGTCTGGCGCTGACGGCGGGCAGGAACCGGCCCCCCGGCCGGCCAAATCAGCTTTGGCCACGGCGCAGTTGCCACCGGAAAAGAAGTCTGATACAACCCGCAGCGACATCGGTTGCGGGTGTGGTTCAATGGTAGAATGCGGGCTTCCCAAGCCTGAGACGAGGGTTCGATTCCCTTCACCCGCTCCATCTTCACTTAAGCACAATAGAATCAAGGCGATGCCGCTTCTTCGCTTTTTCAAAAAGTCCAAAGTGAGAATAAAAGTGAGAATAAGGTGTTGCGCACTTGCGCTTACTCCCCAGTAAAACCACTCGTTTGCGGCACGATTTGCACAACCGAAGAGTCGCCATAGTGAGAATGCGTCCTTCGGCTGCACGCAATATCCAAATAATCTGATCCCCGCTGAATTTGATCTTTCGATGCGCTCCGCCACTGGCCGCAAACGATGGTTTCGCCCGGTTCATAAATGGTAATGACCGGCGGCTTCCGGCTGGTAGAGCACCTCTTCGACGCGTAAGCGCACTGGGCCAGCCGGCACTTCCCACTCAAATTCATCTCCAACCCGATGGCCCAGCATGGCGGTGCCGACCGGAGCGACGACAGAGATCCTGCCTTGCTCGATGTTCGCCTGGTCGGGAAACACGAGCGTGTAGGTGACATCCTCACCGCTTTCCAAATCCCGCAGGCGGGCTTTGGAGTTCATGGTAACGACATCGGGAGGCACTTCCTTCGGTGCAACCACGCGCGCCTGCAACAATTCCGACTGCAACCCCCGCAAATCGTCGCGTGAGGTTTTCATGGATTCGATCAATGGTTTGAGCCGCCGCATGTCGGCCTCGGTGATGTAGATGACTCGTGGATTCATAATGGTGTTCATGTAATTTACCTTTCTTGGGTTGATGCTTGTGGTCGTGGTTCCGGCCTCGGTCAGGTCGAGAGCCAGAAGGCCATTTCGTTGACTTGCTCAGGGGTGCCGAGCACCAGTAGTCGGTCGCCAGACCGCAAAGACTCCGTGCGCCCCGGACCGAGCACTGGACGATGGTCGCGTTCAATGCCAACGACCTGGATGCCGAACAACGAGTTCAGCGCGAGTTCGCCCAGCGCTTTCCCGACGTGACGCGAAGTGGCCGGCACGCTCAGGTGTTCGAGCCTCACCTCTGCAAGCTTGGGGACTTCGCTCTGTTCCGCCGCGGACTCGGCCTCTGCATGAAGCCAGCGCCCCGCGCGCCGCAAATTCTCGTCCTCTCCCAACAGCAGGATTCTGTCGTTCGGAAATAGCACGGTATCGGCCGCCGGATTGGGGATGGTCACGCCCTGACGGTCGATGCTTACAATCGTGCAAGAGAACAATTCGCGCAGCGGCAATGCAGCAATCGGTTGCGCCACCGCTCGTGAGTTCTCGGCAATGGTGTATTCCGCCAGGTTGAATTCCCAGCGGCGATTGGATTGCCTCAAGCCGGCTAACGCTGGTCTTCCCTCCGTAAACGGGGAATCGGCCAGGTGCGTTCGCAGTTCGAGCTCGAACCGGCTGTGCCACCGGACCAGCTTGCGCCAAAAGACCAGCGCCAGCGTAACGCAAGCGGCCACCAACCCGAGCACGCCCCACCACGGAAAGGCGGCAAATGGCACCAAGACGGCCAACCACAGAATAATGCCAATCGAAGCCACGCCCTTGAGCAACTTCTCAAAAAGCGGTTGCAGCACCGCCTGCTTCGCACGGCCTTGCGCAGCAGACTCGGCGCAAATCATGGCAAGAGCTTCAACGTTGCGCCACAGCGCGATCAAGGGCGCCAGTAGCAACACACCAAACCCGAACCAGAACACCAGTGGCAATCCACTGGCCACCGGCCAGTCCGCGCCCAGCCATTTCTCCGCCAACGCGTAGAGCGGTCGCGCGAAGAACAGCAGACCGGAAATGAAGAACCCGAGCGACGCGATCTGGACCATCCGTGGCGCGGTGAACTTCCACAACAAACTGCCGGTCCGACGATGCTTCAGTCGTTCAATCCACTCGTGATAGAACCCGATCCATTGCGCCAGGAAACCCGGTTGCTTGCGCTCCATCCAACCACCAAATCCACTGGACTTGCGAATCAGCAGCGGCGTCGTCAGCGAGGTCAGCAGGCAAACGCCGATGCCCACCGCGTAAAACGATTCCGGCACCAGCCCGCCTTGCACGCCGGTCAGCGCGATGATCAGCGAGAATTCACCGATCGGCGTCAGGCACAACGCCGCCCGCGCGGCGTCGCGCATGGGATGGCCCACCAGCAGCAGCGCGCTCGTGGCGGCGAAGGTGCGCCACACGATCGCAATCAAGAAGACGCCCAGCACCAGTGGCCACACGTCCGCCACCAGCCGGAAGTCGAACAGCATGCCAATCGCGACAAAGAACACCGGCGCGAACACGTCACACAATCCGCCCAGCACACGATCCATCTGTTTGCCGCGTCCCGTTGTGGAAACAATCGCGCCCAACAGAAACGCGCCCAGCGCCGCCGAGAATCCCGCCTTGGCCGACAGCAGCGCCATGGCAAGCAGCAATCCAACGATCACCAACGAACGCACCTCTGACGTGACACTGCTCCCCAAACGGTTGAGCAACGGTGGCACCAGCAACAGCGCGCCAATGACCAGCGTAACGATGACCGCTTTCAAGCGAATCACGGTGCCGAACACAACCAGCGAATCCGTCTGGCCCAATTGAATGAGCGAGGTCAACACCGTGAGCGTGACCACAGCCACCATGTCGTCCAACGCCGTCACCGTAAGCGCTGTCTGCCCAAACCGGCTGTGCGTGGCGTTGGCTTCGCGCAAACTCTTCCCGAGCACGGCTGTGCTCGAGACCATGAGCATTCCTGCGAGGACCAGACTGTAGGTGCCCGGCCAACCCAGCGCGGTTCCCAACAAGCGGCAGCCTACGAGCACCAGCGCGGCAATGCCCAACGTGGCCAATACCAGCGGCAATCCCACCTGGCGCAGTCGCTGCAACTTGATGCCTTGCCCGATGCTGAAGATCAAGAACACCAGCCCAATTTGCGCCAACGACTGGATTCGCTCCGGGCTGGAGATCAACGCGAACGAATGCGTATGCGGTCCGATCAGGATGCCGGCAGTGATGTAGCCAATGACCACGGGCAGGCCGAGGCGCTGGCAAAGCCACGCCGCTGCGGCGGCGACCAGCATCACCAAACCCAAATCTTGGATGAAATCAATGCCCGACATGACGCCTTAATCGTTGCTGGATGGTTTCTCACCCCCAGCAGTTGCCGTGACGGTCCCTTGGTTGACGCTCAGGACCGGACAGGGTGCATGGCGCAGAATTCCGTCGGTGATACTCCACAGGCGATGCCGCCGGAACCGGTCGCAATCGCGCGCGGGCAGAACAATCAGGTCAATTTCGGAACGCTCGATCTCGTGCAAAATCGCGTTGAGCAACGGCACGTTGTTCCAAAGCACGGCTTCATATTGCACCGGCCAGCGAAGTTCCGCCTCAAGCCAGTCCGCCAGCCGCGCCTCTACGCTGAGATGGGTTTCGCCCGAGCCCACGGTGTCTCCATTGATGCCGTGGAGGATGTGCAGTCGGGCGCCGTTTTCCCGGGCAATCGCCGCCGCATACGCCAACGCTTCGCCAACGCCGCTGGAAAAATCCACCGGCAACAAGATGCGTTTCCACGTCCGCAGTGGAAACGCGTCTGGTTCGTTCAGGAATTCCGGAACGAGATCGCGCGCCACGACCAGAACCGGGCACGGAGACTGGCGCACCACCCGTTCGGTCGTCGTGCGCAACAAAATGTTCTTCCTGCCGCTGCCCGAATGGGCGCTCATGACAATCAGGTCGGCGGACAGCGCGTGGGCTTGCGCTACAATTTCGTCCGCCGCCCGCCCCACGCGCACCGTGGTGGTGATGGCGACCGGGGTGGAAAAGGCTTGTGCGACCCATTGCTTGATCTGCGTGCGGGCGGCTGCGGCCCGCGCTCCGGGATAGATTGGGGTTCCCTCGTTGGCAACCGATCCACCCGACGGTTCGACGACGTGAAGCACATGCACCGTCGCATTGGACTTCTCGGCCAGCGGGATCAAACGGCGCAGCAGCTCGGCGGAAACGTCCGAGAAATCAAATGGCGCCAGAATCGTGCGCAGGCGCAGACTCGACAATTCGGGCAAACCCGCCGCTGCATCCGTTGCGCCGATCTTGTCCGTAGATGATAAACGGATCGGAAGCGTCTCCGATTCCAAACGGTCTGCTGCCAAACTCAATATATTCATGATATTTCGACTGGTGAATGGTTCATCGCACTTGCCGGTTAATTCCGGAGGCAACAGATCATCATCCTGCTGGACTCTGACTGTTAGTGCGCAAGCGGACCAACCATTGCCGCCCGGAAATTGAAGCTGAAGTTCCAATACTGGCCGGCTCAGCTCTCCTTAAGCTGGCGCCATGCCATCGGTGAAAAGGTGCGGGAAAACGCGCTTTTGCTGGGATTTTCTGAGTTGCGGATGAAAGCCTCAGCGCATTGCCGAAACGATTTGTTCCGCTACCGGTTCGGAATACGCCGATTCTCAGCGTATTGAATCAGGCGACGGCGGTTTACCGATCAATGAATCTCGCAAAGGCCTTTGGGAAATCGTTATCGCGGTTGTTGCATCGACCGGCCGAAGCGCGCACGTTTTCAATCACTGCTGAACTCTGCTGCCGGGCGCGGGTCGCCAAAACTGTCTTCGGCATCGCGGGCTTCCGCACTCAGGTGATGCGCCGCACGCCATGTGTGATAGCCAACCGCATCCAGCCAACGAAGTCCGTTGAGCGTATGCAGTGCCTGCTCTGCTTCCACCGTTCCATGCGCACTGTCTTTCAGCAAGGCGGCGCGGCCAGTGCGTCGGTGCTCTGCCAAGGCGAGGGACATCCGCTGCAATTGCTCGCGCGCCAAGGTCGGAGTTTTCCGGCGCATGGCTGCCGTGACGGTTTCAAGCATCTCCATCATCATCCGCTTAGGCATCTCCAATCGCGATTCATCGGCGAGTAGTCCCGGCTCGAAATCGTCCTGCACCACGACTGCCAACTGGTGCAGATGGTCCAGCGCGTGAATGATCGACACGCGCGCGTAATATTGGTCAGGGCGTGACGCCGGAAACGCCACAGTGCCAAGAAAGCGTTGGGTCTCCCGCAAGGCTGCGAGCACTGTGTCCAACCGCTCCGGCTTTGCGAGAATGCCGCCGCGAATGTCCCTTTCAATCGCCTGGAGGGTTTCTCCATATACCTCCAGCAAGGTGCGGCGCACCGCCTCAATCGCGATTTCTGGCACCTCAATCAGCGAAGCATCAAGATGCTGTGTCAGTCTGGGACCGCGTTCCGGGATCAGGCGTTCCACGAATCCACTGAAAACCTTCACGCTCGGAAAGAGCATCAGCGCGGCAAGCAATGTAAACCCCGAGTGAAACGCCGCGAGGATTACCGCGCCGAATGGCTGCGCCAGCCATTGTTCGCTCTCCCGCACGGCGAAAACAAACAACGGGACCAGCAGAAACGCCAGCACGCCGGCGGCGAGGCTAAACAAAATGTGAGCCAGCGCCGTGCGTTTCGCCGGGGTCGTTGCCCCGATGGCAGCCATTGCCGACGTAGAGGTGGTCCCGATGCTCGCGCCGATGATCAGCGAAGTGCCCTGTTCCAAATCAACCATCCCCGAGTGGAATGCTGTTAAAGTCATCGCCACCGCCGCCGCAGAGGATTGGGTCAAGACGGTCAGCAGAATGCCAATGCCGACCAGAAGCGCACGACCGAGGACTGTCCCGTGAGGAAAACTTTCCGGGGAAAACGATGTCGAAAAGTCCACCAAGCCTGTCTGTAAGATGTCAATGCCCACGAACATTAGTCCAAAACCTGCCACGGCCAACGCCACAGCCGCGTTGCGACCGTGCGAGATCAACCGAGCCAGTGCTCCCAATCCGACCAGTGGGAAAGCCAGTTTGCCGATTCCGAACTTCAAACCTACCAGTGATACGAGCCAGCTGGTGCTTGTTGTCCCCAGGCTCGCGCCCATGACGATCCCAATCGCTTGCGAAAAAGTGAGAATGCCGGCACTCACGAAGCCAATCGTGGCCAGAGTGGTCGCACTCGATGACTGCGCCAGCGCGGTGATACCCGCTCCAGATACAAAGGCGGCGATCGGCCGGCCCGTGAACCGGACCAGAATGCGCCGCAACGCATCGCCTGCTGCCGTTTTCAGCCCGTCGGTCAGGAGAAAAACACCGAGGAGAAACAGACCCATGCCGCCGAGTAATTGAGTGACCATGACCAACTATGCGTTGAACTCACGGTTTCTGCCTGGAAGATTCAACCGCATGTGGTTCGCGTTGCCCTTGAATAGCTTTGCGTTCAACGCATCTCTCCAGCTGCTTGCTCAAGCGGCTACCAACCTCGCTGATGGGGGCCGCAGCCGATGCTTCCCAATAAAGACCCGCGTGCTTGCGCTTGAAGAACTCGATTACCGGAACGGTTTCCCGCCGATACGTGCCAAACCGACGGCGGACGATTTCCGGCCGGTCATCCGGTCGCCGGAGGAGTTGTCGTTTGCATGAATCACACTTCCTGGCGACCTTTGGGGGATTCGTGTGCAGATTGTAAAGAGCGCCGCACCCCGAACAAAAACGACGCCCCGCAATCCGCTGCGCGGCTGTCTTGAGGTCCAAAGTCAAAACCAGCACGGAGCAGAGTTTCAGGCGGTGCCTTTTCAATAATTGAAAGAAGACTTCCACTTGCTCCAGATGGCGGGGAAACCCGTCGAACAGGACAACCTCACCCTGAACTTCCTTTAATTCCGCCACAACAATGTCAATGACCACGTCCGTTGACACCAAGTTTCCGGCGGCTTTGTCCAGCTTGATCTGCTGGCCAGCCGAAGTTCCAAGTCGAACCTCCCGCTCCAACAGATTTCCCGTTTCGATGATGGAAACGCGGCGATTGATGGTGAGTGACCTCACCACGGAGGTCTTCCCGCTGCCGGGTGGTCCAAACAGTATGACGGCGTTTTTCTTTTTCATTTCTGCTCCCAAGAGTTCAATTCTCCGCGTGTTCACAAGGCAAACGTCCCGATTGCGAGCGTCGCCAATCCGAGAAAGAGGAAGAAGCCGATGACATCGGTGATTGTCGTCACGAAGATGCTGGAGGCCAACGCCGGATCAACTCCCAGGCGGCGCAAGCCGAAGGGAATCGCCGCGCCCGATAACGCCCCAACGATCTTTGCATGCATCAGGTGGTTTGCATTGTTCTTGCATAGAGCGATTGCCGCACGTAGTAACCACGCCGGCTGTCTCGGGTGGAATTATCACTGGTGGGCGTGTGCTTCGACGAACCAAAGCAATTTGTCGATGCCCCGCGAAACTTCGGTGAATAGATCGGCGGTATCGGCGTCGCCTGCATTGGTCGCCGTTTCAATGGCTTTACGAACGGACTTGCCAAACCCGGCCAATGGGCTGGATAGGGCTTCAACGTGTGCACGGCCCGCGCTGATATCGAGCGGATACTCACTCAACAATGAGTTGCTCGCCGCGACTCGCACGGTCCCGAACGCGACTCCGCCAAGCGCTACCGCGCGCTCCGCGATTTCGTCAGCGACCCCATCCAGTTCCTCGGCCACCTTGTCGAAGAGCTCGTGAAGCGAGAAGAAAATTGGTCCCTTCACGTTCCAATGCGCCTGCTTGGCCTGAGAATGGAGATCAAGCGCGGCGGCCAGATGTTGATTCAAGACTTCGATCATCTTACAGCGCGTTTGCTCCGCGAGATCGTTTTTGGTTTGGTTGAGTTTGTTCTTCATAGTCATTTCCTTTAGTTGCTCGGCGTCAATGCCGAGTGTCCACGACGGCGGGTCGCTCGCCGGGAATGATTCCGCCAAAGTCTCGTCGATCTCCGTTTCGGTCATTCTTACTCCGCGCACGGCAGTCCGCGACGGCTGGGACGTGTCTGTTTTTTGACTCATTCAAAAACTCCTTCACCGCCGGCGCAGGCCCGCTCAGGTTGGACACGGATGCCGCGACAAAGGCTTTTCCGCCCAAATGCGGCATCATTCGCATCGTCCACCGGAGGACGACTGCCGAGCCCCCAGCCCCGCTTGAACAGTTGTGGGTTGCCTGCAATGAACCGTTGAATCCAGGGCACAATGAAAGATGTCATGCCCCGCTTCATGTATAGGTAGCCAGCCAGTGCGACCGCGAGCGCGCCGAGTGCATCCACGATCATGTCCCACATCGTATCGGTGAGGCCGGAAGGGTCGCCCAGAAACGGTTTTTGCATGTTCGTGCCCGCAAGCTTGTCCATCGTAAACTCAAACACTTCCCACAGCGCGCCGACCGTGAGCGCAAAGCAGAACGCGAAGAACGCAATAAACCCAGGCCGCATGTGCATGTCCAGTCGTGGAGTCTCGTTAAGAACATAAACAAGCAGGAATCCGAGTATGCCCAAAAGCACGCCGGAAGTCGTGTGCAGCGCGAGATCCCACCACCAAAACCGTCCGTAAAAGCCCTGTGTTTCACCGAGGAAGAGGGCTGCAAAGATAAAACTGATCGTGAGGAGTTCAAATTCCAGTGGGATATAGATCTCCAGCCGACGCAAAATCACCATTGGCAGCGCGGTCAACAACAGAATCCCACTGATCGCCGCTGAGTTCAACCACTGCTGTTCATAGATTGAGACTCCCAGCCCGGCGAGCATGACCAACTGGAGTGCAAGTGTGAGACTGCGATGAATTCGGCGCCCGGCCGCTTTGACGGGAGAGAGGTTGGCATTGTCTGGCGTTGTGGCGACGGCATTCATGGCCTGCTCTCCGGCTCACGGTGAAACCTGTCTCGCACGACAAGGACAGGACAGTGCGCGTCGCGAATGACTCTTTCAGCCATACTCCCAATCAAGAATCGTTTCACCCCGATGCGACCTTCGCTGCCCATCACGATCAGGTCAGCGCCGGTTTTCAGGGACATTTCGACAATTTTCGCGCCGGGCAATCCGCTGAGCAACCGGTGTTGGACCGGAACATGTGGTCGGACACGGCACTTGGCCAATGCCGCCAGGAGGCGTTTGGATTCTTCATGCGCTTCCGCGCGAAGTGAGCGCAAGCGCCGCGAACCGAAGCGTCCTGAAACATAAATTGAGTCCATCACATGCACGAGCATGATGGATGAGCCCAGGCGTCGGGCCAACGATACCGCAAAGTCAAGCGCATGGAGCGCGCCCGGCGAAAAATCCACCGGCACGAGGATTGTTTTCAGTTCCACGCTGCCGTTGATTGCTGGCTCTCCTGGCCGGTGGGGTGAACGGGGTTCGTTTTTTGTGGCCTGAGCTTCGGTCCACGATGGCGCAGACAAGCGATTGGAAAGTTTCAAATGCTTTTTCATGATTCTAACGGTTGTCTCACCGTGCGTCGGTAACAGGACATTTTTGTTCATCATGTTGAAACGGTTTGCATCGCAGGATTCATTGTGGCGGCACGAACGATGGAGTCTTGCCGATGCGCTCAAGCGTTTCCTCGATCCTCCGTTCACCCGCCCAGTCACTCCACCGCCCGTCGCGAAAGCCCGGTTTGACAGCCACGGCTGCATTGGCAGTTCCGTGGCACTCGATGTCGGTGTCCTCTGCGAACCAGCTCCGAATGCAAATCGCGCCCTGCTTTTTGAGTGGCGGCAATCGGGCTGTGCGTTCGGTTTGCAAATCCTGACTTTATTTCGCGACGTTCCGTTCATGATTGATTACCCATTTCACCTGATTTCATTCGCGGATGACCAGAACCGGGCGGCTGCTACGCCTCATCAACTTTTCCGTGACTGAACCCAGCAGTTTCCTCTTGAGGCCGGAACGGCCCCGAGATCCGATGCAGATGAGGTCCGCCGCGAATCGCTCGGCCGCCTGACTGATCGCCGCATCCAGATGTTGATGCTCCACGATCTCGACCCGGCTCCGAATTCCCCGAAGCCGCGCCTCCTCCGGAACCAAAGCCTCCAACCGGGCCATCAACTCCTGCATGCGCTTCGCCTTGGGCCCCTCCTTGTCTTCGGCTTCCGGCCTGAACCCGCCAGTGGGCGGAATGACGTGAACCAGGCACACCTCTCCGCCGCGTGGTGCGGCGCCATAGGCGAAAGTGATGGCCCGATTGCCTTGTTTCGAGAAATCCGTCGGCACCAACACCCTCCGGTAAGCAGGAATACCTTCTTCGGCGGATTTCGGTTCATCCGCAGCGGGGACGCACACCACATTCGTCGGCGCGTGGTGAAGGACGCCGCGCGAAACGGAGCCGAGCCAGAATCGGCTCAAGCCGCGCCGTTGATTGGTGCCGAGCACGATCAAGTCTGCCGCTTCGGCTTTCGCCAGTTCGATGAGCTTTTCATCCACCGGCCCCCAATTGGCAATGACGCGAAGCTTTGGCCTTCTTTTGCCGAAGACCTGCACGCAGCGTTCCTTGAGATCGCGCTCCAGTAATGTCCGGACTGCCAGGTCATTCTCAGTCAAAGGGGCGTAACCACCGACGCCAAACCGCCAGGTTTCCTTCGGCGGCCAGGAAACGTAGGTGACGGTTATGCGACAGTTTCCGATTTGCCCCAATGACGCCACCCAACGAAGCGCCGCGTCCGAACTCGCCGAGAAATCATAGCCAACAAACACCTTGAGCGTCCGTCCGCCTTTGGCCCAGGCCAGCAACGACTCATGGTCGCGCACCACCAGGGTCGGAACTTGCGAGAGTTGGGCGGTCTTTTCCGCGACACTGCCGACCAGCCATCGGCTGGGCGACACCGGCCCGATGGTGGAGACAACCACCAAGTCAGCCTTCGACGATTGCGCGGCATTGGCCAGCATCTCATGCGGGCGACCGAGCGCCACGCTTTCCATCACGTCAACTCCAGTCGAACGCAGGCGATTTCCTTCGGTCACGATTTTTTGGCGCAGTCGCTCGCGCAAATGATCGATGGCGGTTTGGGGAAGAAACTCCACCGCAGCCGGCTCCACGCCGTGCATTAACCGAAGCGTGGTCTTACTGCGACCCGCAAGTGCGGCGGCCACGTCGGCAGCCTGCCTCGCATGAATCGAAAAGTCCGTTCCACATACAATTTTCATCTCAGCCTCCATTTTTGGTCAAGGTTTCGACCAGCGTCTGGCCGCCAGGCTCACGTCCAGGATAGCGCGTCATCAATACGGGGCGTCCGCTGCGAACCACCACGCGCTGCGAAACCGAGCCAAACAGCGTTTCGTGGAACCACGGGCGCTTGCGGGCCGCCATGCAGATCAGGTCGGCATCGAATTGATCGGCAATCCGGCAAATGGCCAAGGCCGGCTCATTGTGCTCCACAACTTCTGCGCGCGTCCTGATTCCTCCTCCCCGTGCCGCTTTCGGAACGAGCGCTTCCATGCGGGCCGAAAAGTCTTGTGACGATTCGACACGGCACTCCGGTCTGCGAGTTGTGTGTCCGTTACGTCGCCCCCGGGGAATGACATGGACCAAATGCACTTCTCCACCCGGACGCACCGAGGCAAAAGCCAACGCCACTGCCTTCTCGTCGGATTCGGAGAAATCGAGCGGCACAAGCACCCGTTCAAATTGAGGCCAGCTGACCGGAGGTGTGCCAGCCAGCGGAACTGGGATGCAGGCAACGTTCATGTGCGCATAATGCACCAGGGCCCTTGAAACGGAGCCGAGGCGCTCCACCCCCCGACGCCGGCTCGTGCCGATGACGATCAGGTCCATCCGGGCGTCACCAGCCAGCTCGATCAAATGCGAGTCCGGGCGACCCCAGTCAGCCACCACGGAGACTCCGGCCATGCCCTCGCCGAATACGGCGTCACACTTTTGCCTCAGTTCCTGCTCCAGAAACTTCTTGAGTCCCGACGGGTAATATAGTGGAGACATCGGTGGTGCCACACCCAGGCAGCCCCGTTCACTGGCTGCTGATGCGACGTATGCAACCGAAATTTCGCAGGGTCCAATCTCACGCAGCGAAGCTGCCCAACGCAGCGCCGCTTCCGCGCTGCCAGAGAAATCATACGCGATCAGGATGTTGAGCGGACGCTTTCCGTAAGCCCACGCCTCGATGGTGGCTGCGTCACGAACCACAAGGGTCGGAATATCTGCGGCCTGCACTACTTGATCAGTCACACTCCCCACAAACCACTTCGCCGGTGCAATCTGCCCGTTGGCAGACACGACCAGCAATTGGGCCGCGGCCTTGCTCGCGAACTCCGTGAGCTTCAGGGCGGGTGACCCTTCGAGTAGATGCGTTGCGACTTTTGCCGCTCTCCGACGGGCGCGGTCGGCCAAAGCATCCAGCTTTTTTTTGCGACTGTCCCGCAGGTGCTTCATCAGTTCGGTCGAGGGATTTGCGTAGTGCCGTGCATCAAGCACATGCACCAGGGACAGCGTGCCGCCCTGTCGTGCGGCCAACACCGCCGATGCCAGGACTGCCTTGTTGCCGTGAACGGAAAAGTCAGTTCCACAAACGATATTCATTTCGATCTCCGTATTGGATTGGTTTGCTTTACACCGTGCTGCCGGAGCTTCATTCGCATCAACTCAGCGGCATGGTTTTGTCCTTCAGCCGAACCGGCGTGAAGGTTCAACACTCCTTTAGCTGGCCTCGTGCCAGCGATGGCCAAGGGTGAATTCCCGATGAATTGTTATAGTTTCAGCGAAGTAAGATTGAAGCGGGCTGAAGCATCGGAATGATTTGTCCCGGCGGCGGTTCTAATTGGGCCGATCGAAAAGGAATTTGAACCACATTCCAACGGCGGCAGGATAGATCAGTGTGAGACGCAACTCCGGATCCGATGAGTTTTCATTGCAGAGTTATTCGTCCCGGGCAATTGGATCATCTTCATAGAAGCCGTGTGGTTGTTGAGGTGGAACTGATGAGGTTCGGACGCGGTCAGACTCTGCGTGCCATCCATTTATGTCCGCAGACGCAGGAATCACCGTCGGCCATTCCATGTCAACGTCCGGCTTCTCGTCGGTCAGAACGTCGCAGCGTGATGCCATCCTCAATGGAGCCGCATAGCGCTTCTGCAGCATGCGCAGGTAGGGTTCGTAGTGACGGCCGATGTAGCGGCAATACGCATCGTTCCCGCAAATCCGCTTCAACTTCGCTTCGGTGGTTTCGGCGAGGAGCTCGCGAATCATTGTGAGGAAAGCCGGCACATCAATCGGCTTTTCAATCAGTCCCTCCACCCCGAGCGTTACCGCCCGTTCACGTTGTCCCCATTCGGCGGTAATCATGATCGTCGGCACAAAAGGATTCTTGACCGTCATCGCCTCGAAGACTTGCCAGCCGTTATCCACGCCGAGATTGATGTCGAGGACAACCAGATCAATCGGTTTGGAGTTGAAGAAATCCATCGCTTCGGTGGCATCTCGCGCCGGATAGACTTCGTATTGTTCTGTCTCCAACAGCCTCGTTAGTGATTCAAGAACTGAACGATCATCATCAACTATTAGTAATTTGGGTTTCATAAGCATCAAAACGTTTGGGATTGGTGGTGAGAGCAGCTGACCAGTGCCGCATGGCTCTGTTTCGCTCTGGCAAGGCCCTGATCGCGTCTCTCGATGAGAGGTGCGGCCGAGCGTGCCGGTCCTTACGCCGATGGCGTCGTCGAACTTGACTCCGAACGGGGCGCCCACTCCTGGTGAGTTTGCGGTGCTCAGGAATGCAGATTACCGGGCATCCGGCTCCGTGC
Source organism: Verrucomicrobiia bacterium (assembly GCA_035765895.1). Taxonomy (NCBI): domain Bacteria; kingdom Pseudomonadati; phylum Verrucomicrobiota; class Verrucomicrobiia; species Verrucomicrobiia bacterium. The sequence continues at coordinate 21,092 of DASTWL010000028.1, forward strand.
AGAATCCTCTCGGTGCTTACGTCAATTCGCCCTTGATTGATCCACAGTCGTGACGGCACGGCGAGCACGACCAGCCCGGAATTGAGCTCCCGAGCCCTGGAGGTGGTCGCATAAAAGAGTGGAAAACCCACGTTGGCCAGGATGCGGCCGCGCATGCGGTTCGGAATCACTTCATCCGCCAGGTTCGACAGTTCTTTTTTGACAGCTTGGATTTGCAACCGCTTCTTTTCACGCTGACCGACGGTCCGCAAAAAGTCAGGGTTCCGCATATGTTCCTGAACACCCAGCAGATCAAGCCTGGCTCCGAAGCGCTCCGCCACCGCAACCGCGTTCTCCACCTGACGCCGACCTGACGACGAGAGATTTATCGGAGCCAGAACGCGACGAATCGGCATCGCATCCCGGTTCGCTGACGGGCTCGCACCAGTTGGCGGGTATGATTCCGGAATGCAGAATATTGGGCACGGCGCCGCCCGCAGATTTCTCTCAACATCACCCCGCAGGAACAGCGACATCCGCGCCTTTCCACGTCGCGTAACCATACAGAGCCAGTCCACATCAAGCGCGATCGCCAGGCGGCGCACCTCATTTGCGGAATGCAGACCCAAAGGTTTTACCCAATGAATCTCAGTTTCACCTTTGGCGAATTGCCGGGCAAAGCTGAGGCAGTGCGATTTTGTGTCTTCCGAACCCACAACCGCCAGCCAGCGCTCCCCGTTTTTCGGAGACTCGGCAGTTGGCTCCGCCGACGAGGCCCTGATGCCGTTCGGCAATGTTCCAAACGCAGTCGCTCGATGGTCGGGTTCTATGTTGGTTGGCGAGATCATGTCAATTTTCCGGTTTCAAGCGACTCAACGCAGAGTCGCGATGTAATCCGATTTCCGATAAACGCGCTCCCTCAACGATTCCCCGAGCAGCGTTTCGATCCCATCAAACAGTGCTGAAGATTCCACCGGATGTTTCAACACCAAGTCCGCCATCAACGCCGTCTCGTGGTCCAATTCGACGCCGACATCGCTGGTAAGAATCACCGGAAGGAATGGATCGACATCCGTCAAAGCCGACAGCGTCTTTGATTTTTTCAACCTGGAATCCTCCGCGTCGAAGCGGGTTCGGAAATCCAGGACAATGACGCTGACCGGATTTGCCATGAGCGTTCTTACGGCGCTCCGTCCGTTTTCAGCGAGCAGGACGTTGAAATCGGCCGCTCGCAGCATTTCTCCCAATGCCTCGCGGGCGGAGGGATCATCACTTACCACAAGTATTCGCTTATTTGCGTGTTGGTATTTCATTGGTTTGGTGCTGTTAAATGTGTGTCAACGATTCAAAAAACTGCCTGCTCCTGCCCGCTGCCCGTCGCGGCCCGCGACCGATGAATCTTGGTGCACGCCCGGGACGTGCGCTGATCCTGAAACCGAACGGAACGAATCGCGCGGTTTTACAACCGGGTTGATCAGTTGCTCCGAGGTTGTGCTTCGTGCGGTTTTCCACATCCACGGCCGCATCTGGTCCTGGGTGATTGCATGCTGTTTTCATGAGAGTTCTCCGGTGACACGGGCTCTTCCTGTCGGCCTTGTCCCGGGTCGTTTTTCTCTTTAGCTAGGTTCGTGCCAGCGAAGTTGCGCGCCGGTCTGCGCGCGTTTTGAGGAAGAAACCAGCGTGCGCAATCATCAAGTGCGCACGCACCGGTCGAATTGAATCCGCAACCGGGTGGAATTGTTTCGGCGCGCTCCGCGCGAGGCAGTGAGGATGCCCCGGAGTGTGCCGATCATGGCTGGAGTCATGTGTCTGACGCACGCCCCCACAGCAGGATGTTGATTATTGTGATCGAACAGCCAGACATCCAGATCGCACGGATCGGCGGAATCAAATTACGCCCTGTTCGAGCATGGCCTCGGCCACCTTGCGGAATCCGGCGATGTTGGCGCCAACTACATAGTTGACGAAGCCTTTCTGCTCGCCGAACCGCACGCATTGAGTGTGGATGGCCCGCATGATTTCCCGAAGCCGACGGTCCACCTCATCGCGTGTCCATTGCAGCCGCAGGCTGTTCTGCGTCATCTCCAGCCCGCTCACCGACACGCCGCCGGCATTGGCCGCTTTGCCCGGACCGAACAGGGTTTTCCCATCAACGAAGGCGGCAATGGCGTCATGAGTGCAGGGCATGTTCGCGCCTTCCGCGACGCAGATGCAACCGTGCTTCAGCAAGTCAGCGGCATCATGTCCGTCCAATTCGTTCTGCGTCGCGCAAGGCAGGGCGATCTGGCATTTCGCGCCCCAGGGCCGCTTGCCCGGATAATAATGACACTTGAATTTCTGAGCGTAATCCCGGATCCGGCCGCGCCGGACGTTTTTCAGATCTTTCACAAACGCCAGCTTTTCTTCATTCAATCCTTCCGGGTCATGAATGAACCCGTCGGAGTCGGAAAGGGTGATAACCTTCGCGCCCACGGCGATCGCGCGCTCTGCGGCGTATTGAGCCACGTTGCCCGAACCGGAGATGGCGATGACCTTCTTGTTGATCGAATTGCCGCGTGTCCGAAGCATTTCTTCGACGAAGTAAATCAAGCCATAGCCGGTGGCCTCCTCACGAATCCGGCTGCCGCCCCAATAAAGCCCCTTGCCGGTAAATGAGCCGCTGAATTCCGCGGTCAAACGTCGGTATTGCCCGAAGAGATAACCGATCTCACGGGCGCCCACACCGATGTCGCCACCCGGCACATCCACGTCATCGCCCAAGTGCCGATACAACTCGCTCATGAACGCCTGGCAAAAGCGCATGACTTCTTCGTCCGATTTGCCCTTGGGATCGAAATCCGAGCCGCCCTTGGCCCCGCCCAGCGGCAGGGTGGTAAGGGCATTCTTGAGAACCTGCTCGAAAGCGAGAAACTTGAGCGTGCCCAATGTCACCGTGGGATGAAACCGAAGGCCGCCCTTGTAGGGACCGATTGCACTGTTCATCTGGACCCGGTAGCCACGATTCACCTGCACCGCTCCGTGGCGATCCATCCATGAAACCCGGAACAAAATCGCCCGTTCCGGTTCGATGAGTCGCTCGACAATCCCGGCGGCTTGATACTTCGGACAACTTTGGACAAAGGGCCAGATCGTGGTGAGCACCTCGGCCACTGCCTGATGAAACTCCGGCTCGGCAGGATACCGCGCCTTGAGGAGGTCCAGAGTCTTTGTCAGTTCTTTTGAGCTTTTCATTGGGTGACAGCTCCATTTGTTAGGCCGCGAGGGTGTCGCCGATCAGCGCGAGCGTTGGACGCAATTGCGGAATGTGCAGGCGCTGCACCAATGAGCCGTTCAGCTTTTCGAAAACGAAATGCTCCACGCGCAGGGCCCCGAACACGACATCCGAATACACTGTGTCATACAAGTCGCTGGCAAAGTAGATGCGCGGTGCCAGTCTTTCTGAGAACAAAGCGTGCAATGCTGCATCCGCTCCTACGGCCACTTGGGCACAGGTGGCATTTGTGCCGGTCACTTCGCTGTTGGCCAGGCTGTTGAGGTAGTAAACGCGTCTGTCCGCGTATCGCAGGCACACACCGATTGTATCCGAGCCGGCGAGCGGGATGGAGGTGTTGTCCCCGAGTTCGAGATCGCCAATCTCGACCCGGCCACGCTGCCGGAGCAGTTGCTCCATATAGGCCATGGTTCGGGGGTGGATCGCGTAAACATACCTTGAGGACGCTCCCAGTCTTGACCCGAGCTTGACGTTCTCCTCGTGCAGCACGAGCATGCCGCGCGGATACTCCTGCAACTCAATCAACGGCTGCATGATGGATCGCAGATCTTCCCGGTGTTGAACCGCGTTCCCTGAGCACATACGAAGCGCTCCATTCACGACCTGCCCGGCCGGTTCCCAAACTGTTTCCGTCAGGAACTCCTTACGGGACCACGTGATCATGGGACGCCAGCCGGTTGCCGGCACTGAGGTATCGTATTCAAAATGCACAATCTCCAAAGGCGTCCCGTGCTGCTGGAATCCGTGCCATACCCAAAGGTTCACCACCCCGGGATTCATGCCCGAGCTGAGAATGTGCGGCGCCTGGCGTTGATCGGTGCGCGTTGGATGCAGGTCTGAAACCACTTCGGCAATGCCTCGCCCCGACTCGTTCAACGCGGTGTTGACATAAGAAACACCCGCGGCATCTGTCGCGTTCAAGACGGGTTGCGTATCCAAATCCGTCACATCCAGCACGACATTGATCCCGTGCTGACGTAACAGCCGGTGATAATCCATCGTCTCATCGGGAAATCGAAGCCGACGCTGGACGAATTCGTAGTTCAGCGATTCATGGTCGAGATATGGATTGCGGCGCACGCCGTCATCCAAGTCAAGAAGCACGACCCGACCAAAATCTCGCCAGCGGGCTGCCAGCCGCTGCAAAAACGCCTGCGCAACGTGGCCCGATGCACCCAGGATCAGGAGGTTGGGAGGACGAGGCGCCGGTTCCGTAAGAACAATGGGCCAATCGAAGGAGCGCCCCCGGTTCCTGGTTCCGTTTTGCCTCCTGCTTTTGGCCGCTTTGCCGGCCGGACAAACCCGACGTCTCGTCTCCAAGTTTGGTTGCAGCGGTTTGATCCCACGGACAATTGTGTTCGCAAAGGGTGCTACTTTAGCCATGATTTGCTCCTTTCTCATTCTGGGTTTTTTGTTACTGCTCTGTCGGGTTGCTGTGTTTCAGGTCATTCACGACCACTTTGGCCGGGCGAAACAGCGATTCTCCTTGCAACCAGCCGCGCTGCCACACTTCAAGAATGACATGATCCGGTCGCATCGGTTCGGAGCGGACGCAAACCGCCTCATGATAGCGTGGGTCGAATGCCTGCCCGAGATCATCGCGTCCCGTGAAGCCATGTTCCTTCAGCGCCTGTATCAACTGGCGCAGCGTCAACTGAACGCCCTCGCGCAGTTGTTCCGTCGAATGCGCCGGGCCATTGGTCAACGCACGCTCCAAATTGTCCACGACCGGCAGCACTGCACGAACAAACGTGTTTCTCAATTCCAAGGCACGAAGTTCGCTCTCGCGCGCCGCCCGCCTTTTGAAATTGTCGAAGTCCGCGACGAGCCGGAGACAACGCTCCTTCCATTCCATCAGTTCCTTCTGAAGCAGCGCATCTTCCTTCCCAGAGGCCGGCAACCCCTGAATTGCGGGAGACTCTTTCGCCCCGTTTACCGCCGTCCGCAATCGCGTTTCGCGGGCAACGACATTTGCTGGTATCATCTCTTTATACATGATTCTTGTTGGTTTGCTTGAGGCTGTCGCCGATTTCGATGGTCCTTCTCCGAATTTGAAAACCTCGCCGGCGCATCCCGCGCAGAATAGATGCGCGCACCTTTGCTGAGAGGCCCTCCGGCGGATAAACCCCGGCCAGATGTGTGGGGAAATGCTCGACAAACACCGCCGCACTTTGCGCGGACGCGAAGGCAATCGGTGTGCCGGCCATTCCGTTTCGACGCAGTTGCCAGAGGCTTGGAAACACGCAACACCGGTGGCGCTCCACACGCTTGCGATTTCGCCTGCCGACAACCGAAACACAGGCCGCGAACCGCGCGTTCCGCAACTGGCCACGGCGCATCAATTCAGCAACTTCCGCCGGCGAAGCCGTGTCGGGAAAGCGCCGAATCACCCGCCTGTCCGAGGGGCGCAGTTTTCCCTGGCGATACCAACGCCGCAAGCGGTCCATCTCATTGCCGCCGATCTTGACATCCAGCGCATTCATCTCGATGAAGCGTGGCAGAGTCACGGCTTCATCTTGGGCCGCCAGCATGACGCGCGCTTCACCAATCGGCTTCGGAAACCGGAACCATTCCGCTTCGCCAAATCGTTGGGCAAAACGAAATCGTCCCTGCCGGTAAACTCGGGGTTTGGAGATCGCCTCATCATGAGCGACCTCGCCTGACCACGTTGAAACGGGAGTGTCGCTTTCCGTGTCTTCAAAGAGCCGGATGCGCACTTGATCCACCTCGTCCAGCGTATCCGCGCACGCTGCCACCAGGAGATTGGTCAGCCCGGGTGATGCACCCGCGTTGATCAGTGCCAGCCGTCCTCGCCGCGCAAAATCCTCATCAAATCGAAACTGTTCGGCCTTGAACGGGTTTCGAGCCAGATGCGAAGCCAGATCAAGATAATGCACACCCAATCGCAATGCGGCGCGAACCACCGTCTCGTTAAACACGGCCGGCGTGGCGTTGACCAGCAGATGGCATCCTCGGGCCGCATGCACAACGGAGCGGATGCTGCGCGCGTTGACCGGACGGCACTCAATGGCGCGTCCGACAAATGGGCACGCCCGCTCGGGGTCACGATCCCCGCACCACACGGTGTGGCGTCGCCGTCTCAGCAGTTGGGCCAGCAATCCGCCGGTCGCACCGGCTCCGAGAATGAACACCTTCATCTCTGCAATCTCCTCTCATGCCCAGGTCAGGCACGCACGCCCGCCTGCAAACGGTGCGCCCGGGCCCGGTGTTCACGCACTCGACGAACCAGCCGCGCCGTCTTCCGACGTCGGAGCCGGCCTTCGATTTTCTCCGCCACCAGGTCTATCGCGGCGACAGGTTCGTGGGCGCAGTGTTCGGCGAACAGATCATTGCCGGGAATTTCACAATGAACTCGCGCGCGGAACTGACGCGCCGAACGATGGGGGCAAACCTTGTGCAACTGCACCCGTGCCCGTAACGCACGCGGAGCATACTGCCGCACGCGGCCAATTTTCCGGGTTACTGCGTCGCGCAGCTTGTCGGTCAGTTCAACGCCTTCGGCGCGGATCAAAATATCCATTGCTTCCTGTTTCCATGCGGCGACCTTCAGTTTTCTGGCTGCGCGGCTCGCGTGCGTTGTAGCGGGGGTGATGTTTGCTTTCATAGGCATTGGTTTCGGTGCTTAACACGGCGTTCCTTCACCGTGCGTGATCGTTTCTCTTCTTAGCTGGCTTCGTGCCAGCGGAATTTTGACTCGAAGCTCACGCTTTTCTCGCAAAGTGGTGTCGAGCACTTGAAGACGTCGGGATTTTTCGTTCCGGCTCCGGTCCTTTTTGTTTCGCCCACTGCCAATTCGCCGGAGATGCGAGACTGACAGAAGTTGGCTGCCACAACCCAAAGCCGCAGGCGCGCAGGCCGAAACGCGCCTTACGGAAGTTAAATCACCCATTTACGCGGATGAAACGCCGTTTGCTCGAAACGCTTTAAGGCTGTGGCACACGGCTGGCTAAGAACGGAAGCATCATGAACGACATCGGAATCATTCTGGGGATCATTGCCATCGTTGCGGTGGTCATGCTGGACATCATCGTCAGACTGGTGGTGGCACCGCGCCGCCGGGACAAATACGTGGAGAGCCTCCTGGACAGCATGACTGAAATGGAGCCGGCGGGCCAGACGGCACGCGCGCCCCACGCGTCAGCCGCCGTGGACGATTCGTTGGCGGAAAGTCTGCTCCGTCATTTTGAACAATCGGCCACGTCGCGCCACGTGTTGGCGGCGCTGACGGCGGCAACGGGCGGCCTGCCTGAATCTGAAGTGGTGACGGCGGTGAATCGTGAACTGGCGCACCTGCGCAAACGGGAATTGCCCGCCGCAGTGGTGCGGAAAGTCGTGATGATTTTGATGGGAGCGGATCTGGCGGCGCTCCGGCAAGGACGATTCGAACTCACGACCGCCGGCAAACGTCTTCATGCCTTGCTTCAGACACGTGCAACTGAGACGGCGCCAGCATCGGCTTTTGTTTCGCCCTGAGCGCCGGTCCCGATTAGACTCCTGTGTTTACGTCCATGAGCGCAAAGATTCCCTTTCGGCTGACCGAACTGTTGATCGCCGCTGCGATCATCGGGGCCGCACTGTTCTGGGCGGAACGTGCGGCCTGGCGACAGATCAGCACGCTGCGGGCTGAAATGAACGTGGCCCAGATTGAGAGACTGGCCGCTGCCGACCGGGCCGACGCCGAGCAGTTCGTCACTGACACCAATGCTGCCCTGACCCGCGTGCAACGATTCCTGTTCCTGTCGCTGCTGGGATTGTTCGTCAGCGGGACGGTCGTGCTGGTGTGGGTTTACCGCCGCATGATTGCACCGCTGCGGACTAACCTGACCGAGAGCCGGGCCATCATCGAACGACAGGAAAAGCTGGCGTCCCTGGGGGTTTTTGCCACGGGCATTGCGCACGAGATTCGCAATCCCCTCACCGCCATCAAGGTCCGGCTGTTCAGCCTCAAGGCTAGTCATCGGCCCGGCACCTCCGACCATGAAGACCTGGAGGTGATCGAGAATGAAATTGATCGCCTGGAGCGGATCGTGCGTGATTTTTTGCAATTCGCGCGCCCCAGCGAACCGGATTTGCAAAGAGTTTCCGCCGCCAAACTCCTTCGGGACACCGCAGGTCTGCTGGCTTCTGATCTGGCGAAACGGTCCATCACCCTCAAACTGGATATCGACGCCGAGGAGGTCGTCAGGGCGGACACCGACAAGATGAAGCAGGTGTTGATAAACTTTGTTCAGAATGCAGCGGACAGCATGGAAACCGGCGGGACGATCACTTTGCAGACTCGCTTGGACAAACAAACCCTGCACGGTTGCAGCATCCCGGTAGTGGTGTTGGAAATCGCCGACACGGGGAGCGGAATCCCGCCAGAAATTCAAAAGCGATTGTTTGACCCGTTTTTTACGACCAAGGAAAACGGCACCGGGCTGGGCCTGTGCATCGCCGCGCGGATTGTGGAGAAACACGGAGGCGTCATCGACTATCATTCCCAATTGAATCGCGGCACCACCTTCAGCATCGTGCTGCCACTCGCATCGAAAGATGAAAACGAATCCTAGAATCCTGCTCGTCGAAGACGACACCAACATCGCCACGGGCCTGCAAAAAGTGATGCGGGCGAACGGTTATGACGTCACAGCTCTGAGCCGCGGCGACACTGGGCTGGAACGAGCCCTTGCGGAGTCGTTTGATGTCGTGGTCACCGATCTCAAATTGCCCGGCCTCGACGGGCTCGAACTCGTGCGTCAGTTGCACCAGACGAAACCCAAGTTGCCCATTATCCTGATTACCGCACATGGCACCACCGAAATCGCGATTGAAGCGACCAAGTGGGGTGCGTTCGATTACGTTCCCAAGCCGTTTGAAGTGGACGAATTGCTCGATCTCACCGCCAAAGCATTGGAAAGCAGCCGGCTGATGTCGGAGCCGGTGGAAATGGGAGAGGCGGCATCGAGTCGCACCGCCATTGTTGGCAAGAGCCGCGCAATGCAGAGCATTTACAAGGAGATTGGCCGCATCGCGGCGACTTCCGTCACCGTGTTGATTCGTGGTGACACCGGCACCGGTAAGGAACTCATCGCCCGCGCCATTTATCAGCACAGTGACCGGGCCAACGCCCCGTTCATTGCCATCAATTGCGCCGCCATACCGGAGGCGCTCTTGGAAAGCGAACTCTTCGGGCACGAACGCGGCTCCTTTACCGGGGCCGATGCGCGACGGATCGGTCGCTTTGAACAGGCCAACGGAGGCACCATCTTTCTGGACGAGATCGGCGACATGAACGCCAACTTGCAGGCGAAACTTTTGCGAGTGCTTCAGGAAAAATCCATTCAACGCGTGGGCGGGCGGGAGAATGTGCCCGTGGACGTGCGGGTCATTGCCGCCACCCACCGCGACCTGGAGGCGGCCATCCGCGAGCGCCTGTTCCGAGAAGACCTGTTCTACCGGTTGAGCGTTGTCACCATCAAGCTGCCGCCGCTAAATCAACGGACTGACGACATTCCCGACATGGTCAGATACTTCCTGCGACGTTACGGGCCAGAAGCCGGCGTCGCCGCACCGGCCATCACTCCGGAGGCAATTGACCTTCTTAAAAGTCAAACCTGGCCCGGCAATGTGCGGGAATTGGAAAACACCGTGCGCAAAACCCTGTTGATCGCCCGTGACTACACGATCAGCCAGGATCACGTGAAAGAAGTCCTCGCCAAATCGCGCGAACCAGCGGCTGTTGCCACGCAATCCCACGGGGCCTACATCACGGCGTTGATGGATCAAGTGGAACGCGGCGAAATCCAAAACGCGTTCGCCAAAATGCTGGCTGACCTCGAACCGGAATTATATTCCCAGGCGATCGCCCGGGCCCAGGGCAACATTACCAAAGCCGCGCAATGGCTCGGTGTGACCCGCTTGAAGATGCGCGAGAAACTCAAGGAATTCAGCCTTCATCCTGCCCAAGACGATCAGTCCGAATAGCCTGGCAAATCGGCCGGCCCGGCATGATGTCCGCCAACCGAAGTCAACCTCCTGCCCAGCATCAAACGGTTTCACCCAGTGCAATGATGGCAATGGGCCGACAGCTTTTGACATCGATCAGCAGCGTCGCCATGGCCTAAGTTGGAGCAATCGCGCATATGACCAAAGGTTGCCGATTTGCACGACCGCGCACGACAGCGAAGCTTCGGAAAGAGGGGGTGGGTTTTCGCATAGGCGGAAAATGGAAGCTGTGGTAATACTTTTCCCGTGAGTTAATTACGCTGGTTTCGCAAGTTTCCGGCGAAGCGCCAGGGTGGATTCGATTCCCTTCACGTGTTCCATCTTCATTTTTTCCAACAACGGCTCCTGATTTTCGGAACTGCACCGCGCATTCCGGCGGGATTTGGAGCGCTCGAAACCAGCGGTAAACGATGCTGGCCAAGCTCGTATTCATCGAGCCTCAGCGGGCACAAAACGGCGAGAAGCGAACTTGATCCCGGCGACTCCGCAGGGTCCGATTGCGTGATTGCCGGGGGGAAACGGGTTCGCGTAAAATGGAATCATGTCAGCCCATCGTCCGCCGCACCACCGGCCGCCGCTCCTGATCGGGTGGCTGGGAATGGCCGTAATGGCGGCGATTTTTCCTCCGTCCCTGCACGGGCAGACCATCACGAACCTGCATCAGTTAACCGCGGCATTGAGTTCGGATTCGCGCATTGAGCGGGACGTTGACCTGGAGACAACCGTTTGTGCCGCCAGCCGGCCGGCCTTGGGGGTGCTGATTGTGCAGGATGAAACGGGCGTGGAACTGCTGCAACTCGGCAAGCTGGAACGGGAGTTTGCACCCGGCGAGCGGATCCGCATCCGTCACCAGTTCAGCCTGCTCCGCAAGCGCGAGATGGGCGTTCAGATTTCGGCCGCACCTGCGGTCAGCAACGACGGACTGCACTCCCGCGCCGCTGCCGCCGCCGACGTTTTTCTGCACGCCGGCAAAATTCCGATCCGGCTGGAGTGGTTCAATTATTGGCGGAGCTTTGCGTTGGACGTCGCCTTTGGGCCGACGAATGAGCGCCCCCGGCTCGTGGAAGCCTCGAACCTCTGGCACGCGGCGGCTGAACCCGGGCAGACCGGTTTCCAGCCCGGTCTGCAGGCCGACTATTACGAGGGCGCCTGGGAAAGCGTGCCGGATTTCAATCTGCTCGAACCGGCCAGGCGCGCGGTGGTTTCTAATTTCGATCTGAGCATCAAATCGCGCGACGAACGGGTCGGCATCCGTTACTCCGGCTACCTTGATGTTCCCCGCGACGGGCAATACCGCTTTGTTTTGTGGTCGGACGACGGCGCGTTGTTGTTCCTGGGCAACCCCGACGTGCCCGTCGCCAGCCTCGGGTCAGGCGGGGCGCCGGTGGCGAGGCCGAGCGAACTTCTGGGCACCAGCATCACCAATCTGGATGAGCGCTGCTGGACCACGGTCGAAGGGCGCGTGAGCTTCGTCTCCCCCGTCGGCGAGGGCGTGCGATTTGACCTGGGCGCCGACCGGCGGGTCATATCAGTCCGGCTGGCCGATGCGAAGGGGCTCGACTTGTCCTCACTGTTGGATTCACGCGTCCGCATCACCGGCATCGGGCGTGGGGTGATGACCCAGGACAAAACACTGGTGCTCGGGAAACTGTTCGCGGCCGGCACGCGGAACCTCATCTTCCTCGAACAGGCTCCCACGCGGGGCACTGCACCCCGCCCCATCACGTCCGTCGCCGAAGTGCAAGGTCTGCCCATCGAACAGGCGCGGCGAAGTCTGCCCGTGCGCATCCGCGGCATTGTCACCGACGCGATGAAAACGTCGCAGGAACACTGGATGTCGTTCCAGGATGACACGCGCGGCATTTTTGTGCAGCTGGCCGCCGTCTCCAATGCGGCTCCCGCGTTCGGCGAGCTGTGGGAAGTGGAAGGCCACAGCGCCGCCGGTGACTTTGCGCCTGTAATCGTGGCCGACCAGGTAAGGCGCCTGGGCGAAGGACTGCTGCCGCCGCCCGTCACACCTTCGTGGACGGAACTGCTCAACGGCAGCCGGGACGTGCAGTGGGCTGAACTGAAAGGTCTGGTGACCGACGTTCACACGAATACGATCAGCCTGCACCTCCCCGAAGGCCGGCTGGACGTGGTGCTGGACGGGCTCTCGGAATCCGAACTCCGGCCGTGGTTGAAGGCCGTCATTCGCATCCGTGGCGTGCTCTACGCCTTGTGGGAGCCCGCCACGCGCGAAGTGCGCGTGGGCCGCGTCATGATGCGCAACGCGCGCATCAGCGTGGACGTTCCCGCGTCGGCGGACCCCTTCGACGCCGTGCTCAAAACACCCCGCGAGCTGCTGTTGTTTGACGCGCAGGCTTCGGCCTTTCGGCCGGTGAAGGTCCGCGGGCAAATCATCTATGCGGACGCGACGCAGCTCTTTCTGGAGGAAAACGGAACCGGTTTGCGCCTGCTGCCGACCGGCAAGGCAGGCGTGTCCCCGGGCGACCTGGTGGAAGCGGTTGGCTACCCGGACATCGGCCGGGCGGAATTGGTTCTCCGTGAGGCGCAGGTGAGAAAAACCGGCTGGCAGCCCCTGCCCCCGCCGAAATCGCCGGATGCATCGAACGCGCCTCCCGAAAACCTCAACTCGTCCCGCGTGCGCGTGGAAGGCAGGCTGCTGGGCTGGCACACGGAACGCGGCAGTCCGGTTCTGGAAATGCAATCGGGTGCCCGCCTCTTCCTCGCCCGGCTCGCGCGGGGACCGGCCGGACCGTTATCGCTCAGAGTCGGAAGCCGCCTCGGCTTGGTTGGTGTTTATGTCGGCCGCGGTCACGCGCAGAATTCCAGCGCCGACAACGAATCGTTCGAGCTGCTGCTCAATTCGCCGGCCGACATCATCGTGCGGTCGCAGCCCTCGTGGTGGACGTTGCCGCGGCTCCTCGCCCTGGTGGGTGTGCTGTTCGTGATCCTGATCTTCACGGTCATCTGGAACACCCAGTTGCGCCGGCTCGTGGAACAACGGACCACCCAGCTCAAACACGAAATCTCGGAGCGCGAACGCGTGGAGCACCGGCACGCGCTGGAAGCCGAACGTTCCCGCATTGCCCGGGATTTGCACGATGACCTGGGTTTCAACCTCACCGAAATCAGCGTGCTGGCCAAGACGGGCGAACACGTCGAGGCGGGCGGCCCGCATCAACCGGGCTTGTTCCAGGCCATCGGCAGCCGGGCGCGCAGTCTCATCTCGGCGCTCGATGTCATCGTCTGGGCCGTGGACCCCGAGGATAATTCACTGCAATCGCTGGCGGACTATTTGAGCGGCTACACGGGGGAATTCTTCTCGCACACGCCCATTGCCTGCCGCTTCAAGGTGCCCGTCTCGTTTCCCCCCATCACCTTGGAGGGCCGGGTGCGTCATGACCTGCTGATGGCCGTCAAAGAGGCCCTGAACAACGTGGTGCGACACGCCGACGCCACCGAAGTCGAATTCCGCATGGCCATGGTTGACGGCGGCCTGGAAATTGACATTGCCGACAACGGCAAGGGCATAGACGATGAAGTGCAGGGCAACGGCCATGGGTTGAAAAACCTGCCCGCCCGGCTGCAGAAACTCGGCGGCGATTGTGTTGTGGAGCCGCGCGCCGACGGCGGCACCATTGTGAGCATCCGCCTGCCACTCGGCACGGCGGCGGGCGGCCAGCCGGTCGATGCGCACAAATCATGAATACGACGTTCGTCGGATTTCGCGCGAAAACCAACCGGGTAAAGTGGGCGCAGCCGGATCGGACAAACCATCCGACCACCCAACAACATGGCCGCGCCATTGGAACCCTGCACCGCACTTGATGTAATGACAACCGTCGGCATCGTTGAAGACAGCGCCACACTGCGGCGATTTCTCGTGGAACTCATCGAGCACACGCCAGGACACAAGTGTGTCTGCGCCTGCGAATCGGCGGAGGAGGCGTTCAAGGAGATTCCGAAACACAAGCCGAACGTGGTGCTGATGGACATCCATCTGCCCGGCGAATCCGGCATCGCCTGCACGGCGCGGCTGCGGGAAAAGCTGCCCCACCTGCAGATCATCATGCTGACCGTTTACAAGGACATTAAAATGATCTTTCAGGCCCTCAAGGCCGGCGCCTGCGGCTACGTGTTGAAACGCGCCAACGAGGGCGAAATCTTGCAGGCCATCGCCGAAGTGCGGGCGGGCGGCGCGCCCATGACGAGCGAAATCGCCCGCATGGTGGTCCGCGCGTTTGCGGACGCCCCCTCCCTTCCGCTCACGGAAGGCACGGACCAGCTTTCCAACCGCGAACTGGAAATCCTCGCCCTGATCGCAGAGGGCTGTCCGAACAAGGAAATTGCCACCCGGCTGTTCATCAGCACCGGCACCGTGCGGACGCACCTGATGCACATCTACGAGAAACTGCACGTCCACTGCCGCACCGAAGCGGCGGCCAAATACCTGCGCATCAATCCGGCCAGCGCGCCCAATCCTGCCACGGTGTGAACCCGCATGGCGGTCGGGAGGATACGACATACGTCGTATGGCCGGCCGGGGTCCGAGCGCATACCCTTGAACCATTTCATGGCGCCACTTCAACGCGGATCACGGCCGGTCCGGGTTCCGGCGCGCGCCCCATCAAACAGCGACTCTATGATCAACCGACCCACCGTTCTCCCCGCACTCGTCATGCTGACGTTGGCGGCTGCCGCACCGCATTTGCGGGCGGATTACCCCATCGCCTCGCACCGTTACCTGGCCGACCCGGCTTCGCTCGTGACCAAGGACCGGGTCTATCTCTACTGCTCGGACGACGACGAAAGCCCCGTGCAGGGCAGTTATGTGATTCCGGACGTCGTCTGTGTGTCGAGCAGCGACCTGAAGAACTGGACGGATCACGGGGTCGTGTTTCGCGCCAGCACACAAACCAAGTGGGCGAAAAAAACCTGGGCGCCGGCCGCGGTTGAACGCGACGGCAAATGCTTCCTCTACTTCGGCAACGGCGGGGCGGACATCGGCGTCGTGACCGCCCCCACGCCCATCGGCCCATTCACCGATCCATTGGGCCGGAATCTCATCAACCACAACACGCCCGGCGTCCAACCTGCCCGCAACATGTGGTTGTTCGACCCCGGCGTCTTCATCGACGACGACGGACAGGCTTACATTTACTTCGGCGGCAACGGCGACAACAATGCCCGCGTTGCCCGGCTGAACCGCGACATGATCAGCCTCGATGGCGAGGTCATAAAGCTGAACGTGACGAATTTTTTTGAAGCCGCGTGGGTCTTCAAACGCCGGGGTGTTTACTACTTTTCCTACTCAACAACGCCGCAGGCGCAGATGCGCATCGATTATCTGACCAGCAACAGCCCGACGAACGGATTCACCTACCGCGGCGTTGTCGCCGCCCAGCCGCCGATCAACAACAACAACAACCACGCCGCGCAGTTTGAGTTCAAGGGCCACTGGTATCATGCCTACCACAACCGCATCGTCGCAAAGCAGGCTGGCATTCCCACCGGCTTCCGCCGCAATCTCGCGATTGAGGAATTTCACTTCAACGAGGACGGCTCCATCCAGCCGGTCACCTACACCACCAACGGCGTCGCGCAACTGGGCCATCTCAATCCGTTCGTCCGCGTCGAGGGTGAAACCTTCCACGCGCAAAACGGCGTTGAAACCGAGCCCTGCCGCGAAGGCGGCATGAATCTGACCGACCTGAACAATGGCGACTGGGTGAGCCTCGCGGGTGTCGATTTCGGCAGCCAAGGCGCCAGGAAATTCAACGCCCGCGTCGCCAGCGCCGGACCAGGCGGCAACATCGAGCTGCACCTCGACAGCCCGGACGGCAAGCTGATCGGCACCTGCCGGGTGGAGCCAACCGGCGGCGCGCAGGAATGGAAAAGCGCGGCCTGCGACGTCACGGATGCCCGTGGCGTTCACGACTTGTATCTGAAATTCACCGGCGGTGACGGCCCCCTGTTCAACCTGGATTACTGGACGTGCGAGTGAGCCAGCACGGCCATCTTCATCTCCCCCCGACTGCAACACCATGAACCGAAAGGCTCCCCTTGCGTTGCGCGGCCGGCTGGTCGGGCTATTGCTGACATTCATCACGGCCGTGGTTGTCCTTGCCCAACCCGACCGCGGTCCGCACTGGGTCGGCACGTGGGACGCGTCGGTGCAGGAAGTGGAGCCCAAACTGGTGCCGGCCGGCTTTGAAAAACTGGACGACACGACGATCCGCCAGCTCGTGCATGTGTCACTCGGCGGAACCCAACTGCGCGTCCGGCTCTCCAACGCCTTCGCCGACTGGAACGATGATCTCAAGATCAGCGCGGTCAACGTCGCCCTCGGCAAGGGCAACGACCAGATCGAAGTCGGAACATTGAAGCCGGTGACCTTCAACGGCCAGTCCGCCGTGACGATTCCGTATGGCGTCTTGATGGTTTCCGACCCCGTCAGCTTCGATTTGGCGGCGGGGACCGATCTTGTCGTAACCCTGCACGTGCAGGACGCGACCCGACGCATCTCCGGCCATCGCAGCGCCCGCGGCGAATATGCCTTCCTCCAAAGAGGCGACCACGCGAATGCCGCCGAATGGCCCTCCGCGACCAGGAGCACCTGCTGGTATTACCTGGGCGGCGTGGACGTGCTCGCACCGGAATCGGGCGCGGCAGTGGTCTGCCTCGGGGATTCCATCACTGACGGCAAGGGCTCCACCGAAGGCAAGAACCGGCGCTGGCCCGATCTGCTCGCGCGGCGCCTGCGGGAGAACCAAAAGACCGCCGGTCTCGGGGTGTTGAATCAAGGCATTGGCGGCAACTGCCTATGGCGCGGCGGCATTGGCCAGACGGCGCTGCAGCGGCTCGAACGCGACGTGCTGGCGCAGCCCGGCATCCGGTGGTTGATCGTGTTTGAAGGCATCAACGATCTGGGCGGCGGCAAAACCACGGCCGAGGAGATCATCGCTTCCTACCAGCAGATCATCATCCGCGCTCACGAACGCGGGCTGCGCGCTTATGGTGCGACCATCACGCCCTGCGGAAAGTCGTTCTATTTCAAACCCGAACTGGAAGCCCGGCGTCAGAAAGTCAACGCATGGGTCCGGACCAGTGGCGCGTTTGATGCCGTGCTCGACTGGGATGCCGTGGTGCGCGATCCCAACGCGCCGGAGAATCTGCGCCCCGCCGCCGATTGCGGGGACCATTTGCACCTGAGCGATCAAGGGTATGAAATGCTCGTGAACGCGGTGAATCTTGACCTGTTCGCCAACTAACCCACGTTGCGAACGGACGCGGTCAGGCATTGTTCCCGCCGCATTCGCGATTCGGGTGA
The DNA here is from genome assembly GCA_035765895.1 of Verrucomicrobiia bacterium. Taxonomy (NCBI): domain Bacteria; kingdom Pseudomonadati; phylum Verrucomicrobiota; class Verrucomicrobiia; species Verrucomicrobiia bacterium. Next base: position 38,686 of record DASTWL010000028.1, read on the forward strand.
AGTGGGTTCGATTGCGCGGGCCATCCTGCCCTCCCTGGAATGCGCCCGAAAACCCATCCATGAATGCCCGGAAATTCTGCCACGGTGGATGCGGCCTGCGCGCGGCCGGCTTCTGCTGCCTCATGACGCTGAACGGTCTGGCCGCGCCCGAAATTTCTTCCCGCCAGTGGGTGAGTCTCGACAACGACTGGCGCTTTACGAAAGGTGATCCAACCAACAGCGACGCCCCCGCCCTGCTCTACGATGTCCGGCCCGAATCGCGCGGCGAAGGTCAGCGGGAGCGACCGGCCGAGGCCATTGCGGACGCGGAAAAACTGGCGCCGGCCACGAACCGCGTGCTCAAGCGGTGGATTCTCCCCACCGGCAATCGGTTCATCCCGGATCCGGCCCAAAGGCACGTCCGGCCCGAAGGCAATCCCGCGGCGCGCCGCCCTCACTTCAAGCTCGGCAGGCGGGCCAGCAATGCCGGGTCGAAGTCCGACGTGTCCTGATACCAGTAGGTGTCCAGGCTGCCGATGGCACTGGCGTAATTGTTGAAGCGATACATCGTGCTGAACTTGCACCACTGCGCCGAGCCGTCCGCAAAGATCTCGTTGCCGCCAGCGGGTTCCCCGCCGGAGGCGGGATGCGGCGGCACTTTGCCATATTCAAATTCATACGGCTGGCCGGTCGAGACGGCGCCGGCCCACCGGTTGCCCACCTTCATGTTGGTGTCGGCACCGAGCGCCCAAAACGGTTTGGCGCTGGCCAGCTTGACGGGGCTGTAAGACACGCCGGTCGGCGAAGCCGTCCACGTGGTCATGCCGCCAAAATAGGCGTAGCCGATATACATCTGTGTGGTGCCGTAATAACTGGGCAGGCCCGGGCTCGGGGTGCCCAGCCGGTTCGGACAGACCCAGATGGAAGGGCTGTTCTCCTGAAGCTTCAGGTAGGCATTCACGGCATCCACGACGGTCCGATCCATGGCATTGACCACAAACGTGTTTCCGCCGCCCATGCCCACCTTGTTGACCGGCGGCACCTTGTCGTTGTAATCGCCGGCATACATGTTCGCGCCCAGGCCGATTTGCCGCAAATTGCTCAGGCATTGCACGCGTTTGGCCTTTTCCTTCGCCTTCGCCAGCGCGGGCAACAACATGGCGGCCAGAATCGCGATGATGGCGATGACGACCAACAACTCAATCAAGGTAAAACCCTGACCGTTCCTGTCTTTTGCCGGGACAGCTCTGTTCATAATTCGTTTTGACTTCATCAGCGTGACATTGTGGCCGCCGCCGCGGCGGCGGCCACACATTTCGTCGTTCCGGCGTTCACGGATTCACCAACCGATAGAACACCGTGGGCTGGGTGGGATCGATGGTGAGGTTGGTGCTGCTCAGGCTTCCGTCGCCGACATCAACCCAGTTCGTGCTCAAACCGGTGGCCAGACTGTTGGTCTGCTTCTGCAACCGCCAGCCCTGCCCCGCGGGCCACGACAGGCTCAGGGTCGAACCGCTCACGCTGTTCGTGAGCAGGACGGGTCCGCTCGGGCCGAGATGCTGCACCCGCAGCGAACCCGTTCCCGCGAGATAGCCGCCCGGCGTGGTGCTGCCATAAATTCCATCCGGCTGGCTCACCCCGCCCAACACCAGCTGCGCAACCTGGTTCGTGGTGCTGAAGTCGAGCCGCAGCGCCGCGTTGGTCGCCACCGCCACCGTGGAATTCGTGCGCAGGGTTGCCTGCGCGATTGCCAGCGTTCCGGCAGCCACCGTGGTGTTGCCGTAGTCATTGGCGCCGTTCAACACCAGCATCCCCGCGCCCGCCTTGGTCAGACCGTAACTGGAGCCGGTGACCGCACCGCCGACACTGAACGTTTTGTTGCTCACCGTGACCGTCGCGTTGGCGCCGAGCGTCACCGCGCCGCTGCCGAGGTTGAGGTTCTCTGATCCGGCGAAGTAGAAGCTGCCGTTCCACGCTTGCGGGTTGTTACCGGCGTTGACGAGGTCCGCCACCATGCTGTCCAGGCCGCCGCCGTTCAGGGTAAATGCGCCGGTGCCGAGGGCCGTCGCGCTGCCCAGGGCGAGCGTGCCTTCATTGACCGCCAGCATTTTGGCGAGCGTGGAATTATCGCCGCTCAGGATTAACTTGCCCGGACCGGCCTTGGTGTTCGCGGCGTTCTGGCTGGTGCCGCCGGCCAGCACACCGCTGAAGGTGGTCACCGCATTGCTGACCACCCACGTCTTCGGGAAACTCCCGCTGGCCAGCGGCCCGGTGAAGGTCAAATTCCCCGTCCCGGCATAAATGCCGCCGAAGCTGAGATTCATGCTGTTCGTCAATGTTCGGGCGGTCGAATCCGAAGACTTGATGGCCGCATCTCCGCTGGCGAATTCGATGGTCCCGCTCCCGAGCGCGGCATTGTCCCCAATGACCACCGGACCGCCGCTGATTCGGAATCCACCGGTCAGCGTGTCCCCGTTCGCCGCCAGCAGAACGAGGGCGCCGCTGCCCGCCTTGGTCAGGCGCGCGGTGCCATAAATGACGCCGCCCACCGTCAGGGAGTTGCTGTTCACCGTGACGGTTTTCTCCGTCGTGCCCGCCGTAACCGCACCGGCGCCGAGATTCAGATTTTGGGAGCCGAGGAACGTGAAGCTGCCGTTCCAATTTTGCGGATTGGCATTGGCGACGACCAGATTCGGCACCGAACTGTCGAGGCTGCCGCTCGCCAGCGTCAGGGCGCCCGAACCGATGGCCGTGCTGCTGCCGAGGATCAATGTGCCTCCGCTCAACGCGGTGTCACCGGTGTAGGTGTTCGCGCCGGAAAGACTGACGGTGCCGCTGCCGCCCAGGCTGATGCCGGAGAAGCCGTCCACGTTGCCGGAAATCGCGAGCGACGCGTTCGAGGCGGTGCTGATGGATGTTGCGTCTGCCAGCGATACTTTCGTCGCAATGACGTTGCCCGTGCCCGCCAGCACGCTGATCCCCGCGCCTACACCACCATTGTCGAAGGTCAGGGTGTTGACGGCGCTCGTGATGACGAATGAATGGTCGTTCGTGAAGCTCAGTCCCCCGATCGTCTCGCTCGCGTCCAGATTGATTGAGATCTGGCTTGAACCCACGCCGAGCAGGGCGAATTCGCCGGCGGTGTCGGGAAAGTTGGGATTGCTGCTCCAGTTGGCGCCGGTGCTCCAGTTGCCGTTGCCGTCAAAGGTCCACGTGGAGCTGTTCGCCACTACCAGCTTCACTTCGGTGGCGCTGCTGGAAACCGCGGCGATCGTTCCTGCCTGGAGCCCCGCGCCGGTGATGATCGGCATGGTTTGGAAGGAGCCGCTGATGGTGTAGATGGCCGTGTTGCCCTCCAACAGCAACGTGTATTGGCCCGGAGGCAACGGTGTGCCGCCGTCCACGTGAACCTCGATCAGATTGTTGTTCAGCGTGACGTTCCCGTAAACGGTGAGCGGCGTCGCGCCGCCCGCCGCGGCGGCAAACCGGCCCTTGGAATTCGCCTGCCACGTGATCGCGGAAGCGACGGACCCGGTGCCGCCGAACACGGTGTTGGCCGCGACGGTCACGGCGCCCGCGCCATAGTTGTTGCCGTTCACCAGAAGCGTGCCGGCGTTGACCGCCGTGGCGCCGCTGTAAGTGTTGTCGCCCGCCAGGATCCATGTTCCAGCATCCTCCTTGGTCACCGCCCCGGCGCCTCCGGCATCCACGATCGCGCCGGACACGAGCCCGGCGCCGGCGCCGCCCAGAATCAGCGTGCGCGGATTGACGGCGGAAACCGTGCCTGCCAGCGTCAGGAAACCGCTGTTCACGACGACCTTCGGGTTGCCATTGCCATAGATCATGTCCACGGGACCGGAAATGGTGTTGCTGCCGGCTTCATTGAAGAGCACGCCTGACGTGCCGCTCAAGGTGAAGTTGATGGAGCTGTCCACGTTGATGTCGCCGCTGATGCCGTTCAAATGCAGCGAGGCATTGGGCACGTTGCAGGTCACGACCTTCGGCCCGACCCCGAGGGCGTTGCCGTTGGTGAACCAGAGTGCTCCGGCGTTCCCGTAGGTGAGGTTGACCGGGCCGGTGAAGGTGTTGTTGCCGTAAAGTCTCAGCTTGAGCGCGGCGTTGGCCAGCGACACGCTGCCGGTGCCGGTGATTTGATCGGCAAAGATTACGTCCGCCGCCAGGTTGAATGACAGGTTGCCGTTGTCCACCAGCGTGCCGGAGCCCAGGCTGCCGGTGGTGCCGCCGCTGCCAATTTGCAGCGTGCCAGCGTTGATCACTGTGCCCCCGGTGTAGGTGTTGGTGCCGGACAGTGTCTGCACGCCCGTCCCCTCCTTCACCACCGTCAGACTGCCGGAGGTGTTCTGGATGCGGCCGGCAAACGTCGAAAACGCTCCATTGGCGCCCACCGTCAACGTGACGGCGCCGCCTGCCAGCGAATCGACCGCGGCGTCTGCGAACGTGGAGTTCAGACCGCCCAACACCGCGCTGTTGCCGTTCAAATCCAAACTGGCACCGGCGCCCAGGTTCACGTTGCCATGCCCCGGTCCGCCGGCAATGCCGCCCGCATTGAGCAGTTTCAGCGTGCCCGCGCCGATGCTGGTGTCGCCGCTGTAACTGTTGGAGCTGCTCAAGCTGAGCGTGCCCGTGCCGTTCTTGCCCAAGGCACCGCCGCCGCTGATCACGCCGGCCAGGGTCACGTTGTTGGCGTTGTCATCGACCGTGGCGGTGCCGGCGCCGGCGATGATGTTGTTGGCCAGCGTCAGGGCCGCGCCCACGCGCACCGTGGCGCTGCTCGCCACGCTCAAATCCCCCGCGCCGATGGCATTGGCGTTGTCCAATTGCAACACGCCGCCACCGCTCAGGATGGTGCCCACGCTGCCGGCGGACGCCGGGCCGTAGGTGTTGTTCCCGGACAACGTCACCGTGCCCGGACCGTTCACCGACACCGTCCGGGCGCCGCTGCTGTTGCCCATGGCGCCGGCGATTTTCAGGGACGTTCCCGCCGTGGTCAGGATTCCCAAGTTGTCGTTGAGGGCGACGGCAGGCGCAATGGTGTTGGACATGCCGCCGTTCACGCTGATGGCCGCACCCACGTCCTTGTTGTCCAATGTCAGCGGGTTGCCGGCATCGGCGATGAGGAAGGAATTGTCGTTGGTGAATTGAATCAGGCCGAGGGAAACGGGCGTGTCGAGCGTGACGGTGGTGTAGGCCGCACCTACGCCCAGAATCGCGCCGTCACCGGCGACGTGGGGCGTATTGGGGTTGCTGCTCCAGTTCGCCGCGGTGGACCAGTTGCCGCTCGTGCCGCTGGTCCAGACGGCGTTCACGCCGGTCAGGGCCACGGTCAGCGTCACCGTCCCGCCGCTGGTCGTAACGGTCGAAGCCGTGCCCGCCTGGACGCCCGCTCCGGTGAAGGTCGGCGCGCCCGTGGCGAAGGAACCGGTGCTGCCGCCGGCATTGTAAGTCATCAGCCGGTAGGTGCCGGGTGGCAAGGGCGTGGCCCCGGCCACGTTGATCGTCAAATTGTTGTCGTTCAGGGTGACGCTGCCCGCGATTTGCAACGGCGTCGCATTGGAACCGCTGATCGCCGTCGTGGGCGTCACCGTGAACAAAGCGGCCGAACCGGATTGCCAGTCCACTGTCCCGCCGATGGAGTTCGTCCCGCCGAGCGTCGCGCCGTTCGCAACTGTCACCGCCCCGCCCCCGAGGCTGCCGTTGACCAGCAGCGTGCCCGCGTTGACCGCCGTCGCTCCGCTGTAGGTGTTGGCACCGCCCAGCGTCAACGTCCCGCTGCCATCCTTGGTCAGCGACACCGTGCCGGTGGTGTTCTTGATGGACCCGTTGAACACGCTGTTGCCGCTGCTGCTGACCGTCAGCGTGTCAAAGCCCGCGGCGGCCGCATCGTCAATCACGCCCGCGGCATTGCCGCTCAGATTGCCGACCACGGGAGAGCTGCCATTCAGGTCGAGCGTTCCGTGCACCGTCAGATTGGCGCCGCCGGCCCCCAGCGCGCCCGCGTTGCCCAGCTTCAGGACGCCGTTGCTGACCACGGTGCCGCCCGAGTAGGTGTTCACACCACCGAGCACCAACGTGCCCGCACCGGCCTTGGTGAGGCTGTAACCGCTGCCGGAAATGACCCCATCCACCTCCAGCGTTTTGGCGTTCACGGTCACAACGCGGCTGGCGTTCAGGGTCACGTTGCCATAACCAAGGTTGAGGTTTTGCGTGCCGAGGAATCCGAAGTTGCCATTCCAATTCTGCACGTTGTTCCCGTAGCTGACGAGATCGGCGACGGTGCTGTCGAGGTTGCCGCCGTTGATGGTCAGCGTGCTCGTGCCGAGGGCGCCGGGGTCCGCCAGCCGGAGGGTGCCGCCGTTGAGGACCGTGGCTGCGTAGCTGCCCGCAAACGAAATCCCCGGCGTGGGCGTGCCCACCAGGGTCACCGTGCCGCTGCCGTTGACCGTCAGGTTCAGGTTGCCGCCGCTGTTCTGGGCCTGAATTGTGGTGTTCAGGATGAAATCTCCCGCGCCGGCCAGGCTCAACGTGTGCGAACCGCCGCCGCCCATGAGGAAGAAGCAGTTGGTGTTGATCGTCACCGGATTGGCCGAATTGTTGGTCCAGGCATGAACCGACCCGTTGCCAGTCGCGCCCAACGCGAGGGGCAGCGCGGGGGTGTCGCTGCTGCCAAAGGTCACCGGCCCCGCGCCGTTTTCCACCACGAAACTGGTGTTGAGCCGGATACGCCCGCTGTTTCCGACGTTCTCCACGATGGTCAATGGACTGGTCTGACCCGCAAGCACGTTGACGTTCAGGCCGGGATTGGAATCGGCCAGCGCGCCGCCGTTGGTCAGGGTCAGGCTGCCGGACGCCGTGCCGTTCCACTGAATCGTGTCGCCAGGGGCTGGAGCGGCCGCGGGACTCCAGTTCGCGGCAGTGCCCAGCAGCTTGTCGCCCGCCGAATTCGTCCACGTGAGCGTGGCGGCGAATGACGAACCGGCCAGCAGCGGGGTCAGACAGACCAGCAGCCTGGCCGCGGCATTTCCAATTTGCACTTTGGCTGATTTCATGATGATGCGATGAGTTGGAGGATTTGGGGATTGGTTGTTTAGCTGGATGACTTGGGGATTAAACTGCCGACGGGAACGGGGAACAAAACGCGGAGCACGCACGAAGCGGAGCGGCTGAGATCTGATTCATGGATTTAAATGCGGTTGCCTGCCAAAAATTTCGACGGTTTGTGCGTCCTGATGTGGGCTGACCACGAACCTAGGTGGCGCCGACAACGGTAGCCATACGACGTATGTCGTATTTTGCGCGGGCACGGGCGGGAACCACCACCCCGATGGTTCCCGCCCCCAACCCGCCAACCGATGCGAAACCCTACGCCGGCCCGCTCGATCCAGCCGCGATTCGGCAGGCGGCTCACAACTGAGGCTTTGCATGGGCCAATACTGCCATTCACAGTGTTTCCGGGTTCAATCCAGTTGTAACGAACGGGCGATTGGGAAAGCCATACGACGTATGTCGTATTCTTTTTTCCGGCGACACACGGGTCCCGACGAGCATACGATAAACGTCGCATGGACGCCCCGGTAACAACGGCTAAGATGGCGGGTCAAATCCGATGACGTTCAATATTCGCCCGCTCATATCCCTGCGCGCCGTGCTCGCGCTGTTCGCCGGTCTGCTGGCCGCTACTACACAATCGGCGCTCGCCCTCGGGGAACCTGGATTTGTTCTGACCAACGCCGCCTCCGGCTGCTTCCCGTTGTTCGACCGCACGACCGCGCCGCTTCTGATTGCGGCGGATGACTGGCCGGGAGTCAGGCGTGCCGCCAACGATCTCGCCCACGACATCGAACGCGTCACCGGCACGCTGCCCGCCATCAGTGAGAACGCGGACCTGAAGCCGCGTCATGCCGTGATCATCGGCACCCTCGGCCACAACACCGTCATTGACCGGCTGGTGCGCGAGCAGAAGCTCGCGGTGACGGAAATCGCCGGCCAATGGGAATCGTTCGTCCTCCAAGTCGTCACCAATCCCCTGCCCGGCATCGAAAGCGCGCTGGTCATTGCTGGCAGCGACAAGCGCGGGACCATCTACGGCATCTACGAACTGTCCGAACAAATCGGCGTTTCGCCGTGGCATTTTTGGTGCGACGTCCCGGCAAAGCATCACGACCGGCTCTATCTCAAACCGGGCAGGTTCGTCACCGGTCCGCCGTCGGTGAAATATCGCGGCATCTTTTTGAATGACGAGGCGCCGGCGTTGAGCGGCTGGGTGGCCGGCCGATACGGAACCGTGCCGGGCCTGCACGGCGTGGCCAACTTCGGCCGCGGCTTTTACACGAACATCTTCGAACTGATGCTCCGCCTCCGCGCGAATTACCTCTGGCCCGCGATGTGGGGCAACGCCTTCAACGAGGATGATCCTGAAAACCCACGCCTGGCCGACGAGTATGGCATCGTCATGGGCACCTCGCACCAGGAGCCCATGCTGCGCGCGCAAAAGGAATGGGACCGCGGCTACGGCCGCACCTACGGCGCGTGGGACTACAACCAGACGAACCAGCGGCCCGTGCTGCGGCAATTCTGGCGCGCGGGCATCCGGCGCAACCAAAATTACGAAAGCATCATCACCATGGGCCTGCGCGCCGAGAACGACAGCGGCGCGCCGGTGGGCAGGGCGCTGACCGAGGAAATTGTCGGCGTGCAGCGGCACATCCTCGCCGACGAGGTCAATCCCGATCTCGCGCAAATCCCGCAGGTGTGGTGCCTCTACAAGGAGGTGATGAACTACTACGCCGACGGACTGCGCGTGCCGGATGACGTCACGCTCCTGTGGGCCGAGGACAATTGGGGCAACGTCCGGCGCCTGCCGACCGCCGCGGAACGCCGGCGCCGCGGTGGCGCGGGCATCTACTATCACCTCGATTACCACGGCAGCCCGCGCAGCTATCAATGGATCAACACCAGCCCGATCGCCAAAATCTGGGATCAGATGTCCCTCGCGAAGGAATACGGCGCGGACCGCATCTGGATTGTCAACGTCGGCCATTTCAACAAGAGCGGTGAATTTCCGCTGGAGTTTTTCATGCGCTACGCCTGGGACACGAAACGCTGGACCAGCACGAACCTCGATGAATTCACCCGGCTCTGGGCGGAACGCGAATTTGGCGCCCTGCACGCTGCCGAGATTGCGGACCTCCTCACCCAATCCGCGCGGTTCAATGCCCGGCGGAAACCCGAGTTGCTCGACGCGCACACCTACAGCCTGTTGAACTATCGCGAATTCGCCACCGTGGTGGCAGGCTACCGGTCGCTCGCCGACCGCGCGCAGACGATTTGCGACCAGCTGCCGCCCGAATATCACGACGCGTTCTACGGCATGGTTCAATATCCCATCAAGGCGGCCGCGGGTTTGAACACCATGTATCTCGCGGCGGCGAAGAACGCGCTTTACGCGCAGCAGGGCCGCGCCAGCGCAAACGATTTTGCCGCCGAAACGCGCGCCTTGTTTGCGGCGCAAACGAATCTGGCCGATCACTTCAATCACGTGTTCGCCGGCGGCAAATGGAACCACTTCATGGATCAGGCCTACATCGGCTATCGCAGCTGGGATCCGCCGCACGCGAACAACCTGGGCGCCGTCCGGCTCCGGGAAATCCCGGTGCCGGCAGCCGCCGCCATGGGGGTCGCCGTCGAAGGCGAAAGCGGCACCGCGGGTGGAACCGTGCACTTGGACCGGTTCGGCCAGCGCTCCCGTTCTGTGGAGGTGTTCAACAAAGGGCGGACGCCGTTTGCATTCACCGCCACGGCCGGCGCGCCGTGGATCACGCTGAGCCAGTCCCACGGCACAATTGACCATGATTCGCGCCTCGACGTGAGCGTGGACTGGGCGAAGGCGCCTTCGGACAATGGCCATGCACGAATTGAATTCTCCGGGACGGAGACCAATTTCACGGTCCACGTGACCACGTTCAATCCCGCCACGCCCCCATCCGCATCAAGCCGGTGCTTTGTCGAAGCGGACGGCTATGTTTCCATCGAGGCGGCGCACTACGCCCGGAAGACCGACGCCGGCGCGAACCGCTGGATCGAGATTGAAGACTACGGCCACACGCTGTCCGGCCTGCGCGCCGACGGCCCGCCGGAAACCCTGACCACGCCGGGCAAGGATGCCCCGTGCCTCGAATACGAAATGCATCTCTTCCACACGGGCCAGGTCGCAGTTGAAACCATCGTCGGACCGACGTTGAATTTTCTGCCCGGCCGGCCCTTGCGTTACGCAGTCGCCTTCGACGACGAGGTGCCGCAAACCGTCACCATCGTGCCGGCCGGCTTCGACGCCCACAACGGCAATCGGAACTGGGAGGAGTCCGTGATGAACAACTGCCGGCGGATCACCTCCACACACATCATCCAACAGACGGGCAATCACACCTTGAAAATTTGGATGGTGGACCCCGCCGTCGTATTGCAGAAGGTCATCGTGAACACCGGCGGCGTGAAGCCAAGCTACCTGGGCCCGCCCGAAAGCCGGCATTTCAGCGAGGCCGGAATTGAGGCAGAGGCAGCGCCGTCCGGCAACTGATTTCAAGAACCGTCGGGGAGGAGAACACCGCGCTTCATTTGGCGCCGGGAAGCGGGCGACTGAGCAACGGCAGCATCGTTTCGGCATAGCGCCTGCCCAGTTCCCGGTAACCGGCCGCGGTGAAATGCAAATGATCCGGCCGGCAGGCACAGCCCGCTGACGAAACGACGTGCGCGGTGGGAATGGTCTTTGGCAGATCGTCAATGATGCGGTTCATGCTGCCACACGCGCCCTGCTGATCCGCATTGACGACTTCGCCGGCAATCAGCGGCACCTCCTCCGCTTTGAGGTTCAGGTCGTGCAACAGATTATCGTAAACGCCCTTCACCTTGCCCGGCCATTCCTTGTCGTTCGTGTTGGATTCGCCCTGGTGCAGCAGGATGCCCTTGATGACGCCGTCCCGTTGCGCCCGCCTGGCCAGATCCACCAGCCGTTGATACGGGTTGCTGCCGTAGCTGCGGATGATGTTGGTCATCCAACTGGGCGCGGTGGCCGCGTAGGCCTGATAGCGGTCCTTCTCGAACAACTCGATCTTGCAGCCGCCGACCGAGACATTGACGACGCCCACCTTGATGTTCGGCGGGAGATTCGAGACCAGCGTCCGGCCAAAATAATCCGCCGGGCACAATCCCGTTGAGGGCCGGCACAGCGGCGGGACGGCCGGATACCAATTGCCTTCCACCCTGCCCTGCTTGGGAAAATCCACCGCCGCCAGAACCTTGAAGCGATCATTCACCGGTCCCTGGTCGGATGCTTCGATGCCGGGAAAGCCCTCCATGTTCGACTGGCCGAAACAGAGGAACACGAAGAAGTTTGTGTCCTGGGAAAACCCTCTCGCTGCGCATAAGAGCAGCCCGGCCACCAGCAGCATGTTCCATTTTCGTTTCATGGTCTTTGGCTGCGGCTCAGTTTTGACGGGCGGCCGGCTCCGGCAGGCTCAACTTTTCTCCGCTGAGCACGCGCAGCACGGCGTCGTAGGCCGGCTTGGGCCGGTCATGACCATCGAACAGCAACGGCCGGCCACCGGCCCGCCACGAAACGGCGTCGTTGACGCCCCAAAAGGTCACCATCTGCACCGACCGCTCGTGCTTGAGGAACGCCTTGAAGAGGCTCGCATACTGGTCGGCAAGACGTTGGTTGGCCTGCTCAACCAGTCCGCCCTGCGTGGTTGTGGCGTTCTCGGAGATGTCCGCGCCGAAATTCCGCTGGCCCCCTTCGGCGCTGTTGACGTCGAGTTCGGTGATGTGAATCGGCAGCCCCAGCGATTCAAGGTCCGTCAAAGTCCGGTCCATCTCCTCGAAGCTCGGACCGGAAACGCTGACGTGGGTTTGCGAACCGATGGCCATGACCGGCACGCCCTGCTCCTGGAGTGACTTGATCAACGTGATGAGCTTGCGGCGCTTGACCGGATTCTCCAGCCCGTAGTCGTTGTAGCGAAGAATCGCCTCCGGGTCCGCCTCGTGCGCGTAGGCAAACGCCTTGGCAATGAAGTCAGGACCGATGAGTTCCGACCACGGCGAATTACGCAGGACGTTCGTGCCATTGTCCGAGATGGCCTCGTTCACGACGTCCCAAACCTTGATCTTCCCCTTGTAGCGCCCCACGACCGTGTGAATGTGCTCGCGCATCCGTTCCAAAAGTTCTTCGCGCGAGGCGTGCGGCCGGTTCAACCAGCTCCAGCCAGAACCGCGTCCAAACCGGCGGCCCTCCCGCGAATTCGCCTCGCCGTTCATCGCATTCGTCGTTGCCGGCGGCAGGTTGGTTCCCGCGAAAACCCAGCCAGGGGTTTGTCCGTGCCAGACCAGCGTGTGACCGACCAAATACAGGTTGTGGCTCAGCCCGAAGTTCACGTAAGCGTCGGCCGGCGCCCAATCATAACCTTCCGGGCCGGCCTGCGGGTGAATCAGCGCCCATTTCAGGTCGTTCTCCGGCGCGATCTGGTTGAATTGCTCCAGCACCAGCGCCGTGTCGGCGCGCACCTCGTCAAGCGTGCGGCTGACGTTGTCCGCCCCGACCGCCGTGCCCGTGGCGATCGGGCGATTGATGGCGACACCAATGTAAAAGTGCCCCCGACAGGCTTCCTTCAGGGTGGGCTTTTCCGCCGACCAGACGCTGGCGCCGAAGGCCAGCAACACGGCCACGGAGAGGCGGTGGCGAAGACCGGATTTGGAAAAGTGCAGTTTCATTTGCCTGGGTTTCTGTTTGCTTGCGATGCGTCGAAGTTGTCCGTCAATTCGTCGAAGGCCCGCTTGGGCCGCCGACTTCCATTTTTTCTGGGGGAACACTGACTCCCGCTTCGGTTTGAGTGATGGGCTTGATGGTGCCATCGGGATTGTAATCGAGGTATTCGACGCACACGGCCCGCCGGCCGAGCGCGCCCTTTTGGCCATGCAACGTCAGTCCCGCAAAATGATAGAAGAAATACCACCGGCCTTTGAACTCGATGATGCCCGGATGAATCGTAAAACTGTTCCGGGCCGAACCGGTCAGCTTGCCGCGCGGCGTCCACGGTCCGGTGATCTTCTCCGCCGTGGCATAACCGATTTGTTCGGCGCCGTTGCCGGGAAACATCGCAGCATAGACAAGGTAATACAATTTGCCGCGTCGGTAGAGCCACGGACCTTCGACGTAGTTCGGCACATCCACCTTCTGAATCTCGCCGGCCAGCTCGATCATGTTCGGTTTGAGCTTCACCAGGTAGCAGTCGCCGTTGCCCCAGCACAGCCATGGGGTTCCGTCGTCCTCGATCCAAACGGTCGGATCAATGTCCTCCCAGGGACGTTTGGCTTTGGGCGTCATGCTGTCGCGGATGAGTGGTTTCCCAATGGCATCCTTGAATGGGCCGGTCGGCGCATCGGCCACGGCCACGCCGATGTTGTTGCCCGGCGCGGTGCGGTCGCCCTTCACGGTTACGAAATAGTAGAACTTGCCGTCCTTCGGCACGACCTGCGCCGCCCAGGCTGAATTGGGCAAGCCCCAGGAGAAATTGGTGGGACTCAGCACCACGCCGTGCGCCGTCCAATGCTTCATGTCCCGGCTCGAAAAGCAGAGCCAGTCCGGCATGGTAAACATCTCGCCGTCCGCGGCATTGTCGTGGCCAACGTAAAGATAGACGGTGTCCCCGATGACCACCGGCGCAGGGTCGGCAGTGAACACATCGCGGATGATGGGATTGGAACCCGGCGCTGGAACGGATGGCCCCTCTGCGGCCCGAAGCCAGCCTGATGCGCCAGCGAGGAGAAAGATCGCAAGGGCGGAACTCAAAATCAGGAATTCAATTCGTCTTGTCATGCTTCGTCCTTCAGGCCGGTCGTTCAGGGCGGAATTGGGCGGCTCATTCCGGTTTCAACGGAAGATCAACTGCGCGAAGTGATACAGGCTGTGCTGCCAATGCGTCGGGTCATGCCCGTTGCCATCCACGTGCCAGATGTGCGGGACATTGTATTCCTTGAGATAAGTGTGAACCCCCTGGCTGATGCCGAGCAGCCCGTCCTGATTGCCGGCGGAAAGCATCAGCAGCTTCAACTGGCTTTTTGCCGCGGCCGGATCCGGCACCAACTCGGCCGGCGGCTTCGTGTTTGGCGCGGATGAAAATGCGCCCAGCCAGGCAAACGTATCGAGGTGTGCCAAACCGAAGTTCAGCGTCTGTCCGCCGCCCATCGACAAGCCGGCCAGCGCCCGGCTCTCGCGATTCGTGGAGGTGCTGTAACGCGACTGAATCGCCGGAATCACATCGTTCAACAGGTCTTCCTCGAACCGCACAAACGCGGGCGCCGTCGCCATCGGGTTGGGTCCGGGACGATCATCCTTCTGCGCACGGCCATTGGGCATCACGATGATCATCGGCACGGCTTTGCCCTCCGCGATCAAATTATCGAGCAGCACGTCCGGATGCGCGAAGCGTTCCCATTCCGTTTCGTCGCCGCCAATGCCGTGCAGGAGATACAACACCGGATATTTCTTGTCTGCCGTGTAGCCGGGCGGCGTGTAGACCTGCATCTTGCGCGTGGTGCCGACGGTTTTCGATTCATATTCGATCATTTCCAACTGGCCATGCGGGATGCCCTCGCGCCGGTCCGCAAATCCCGCCGGCGGCTCAGCGAAGGCCGGCTGGTCATCCGGGCCGAGCTTGATTTCACGTCCGCGGCGAATTCGCGGTTCCCGGGATGCGGCCGGCGCGGACGCTTTGTCATTTCCCGAGGCTTCGGCTGGCAAAATCTCAACGGCGTTGATCTGCGGGTTCTCGATGTTGGGCGTGAACTTGATGTCGAGCTGGCCGTCGGCAACTTCGACCGGCACTGACTCGACATAGGCACGGGCAAACCCGCCGGCTTTTTTCCACACATCAAAGTCCTTAAACGCCGTGCCCTCGACCTCGAACGAAAACACCCGCTCGCCCGGCCCGGTGATGCCTTCGTAGGTTTCACAAAAGTGCAGCTTCACCACATACTTTCCGTTCGGAACCTTGCGACTGAACGAATCCATTGCGTAATGCTCCGAACGATAAATCTCCGGCTGCTTGGTGTCCTCGATCGGCAAATCCGGACGTTCAATGACGTCGCCTCCCTCAAATCCCTGGTCGGGCTGCCAGACCACGCCGCCGGCATCGGTCAGTGAACTGGAGGCTCCGGCGTTGACGCGGATCGTTCGCGCGGATGGGGCGTTCACTGTCGGCGCGGGCGTGGCAGCACGGCTTTCAGCAGTCGTCTGGGCGAGGGCGGCTGGCAGCGGCTGATCTTCGAACAGCAGCGGCGCAAATGCGTGCAGGCTGCGCCGCCAGGATTGCCATTCGTGCGCGGTATTGGGTGATTCGTAATACACGCTCTTGATGCCGGCTTGTTGCAGCGCCTCGACGTTCGCCCTGCCCGCGGCGCCGTTCTCGCGACTGCCATAACTGACGAACACGACTTTGACCTTTTGCTTGAAGGCATCCAGATCGGGGATTTCCGACGGCGCAATGCTGCCGCCGCTGAAGATGCCAATATGCGAGAATGTATCGAGATTGGCCGGCGCGATGGCACGTGTTTGCATGCCGCCCATCGAGAGCCCGGCCATCGCGCGATGGGGCTGATCCGCCAGCGTGCGGTAATGGCCGTCAATGTAGGGAATCAAGTCCTGAATCAGCACTTTGGCAAACGCGCCGGGATTGTAGGAACGTCCACCCGGCCCGGAAATGCTGCGCGAAAGCGGCCGGCCCGCCGCATCCACCGCCGCCGGCCCGCCGCCGAACATGCTGGCGCCGGGCACGTAGCTGTTCGCCATCACGATGAGGAACGGCCGCGCTTTGCCCGCGGCGATCAGGTTGTCCAGGATCAGACCGGCGTGCCCCTGATTGCCCCAGCCGGTTTCATCCTCGCCGCCACCGTGCTGCAGATACAGGACCGGATAACGCCTGGACGAATCCTGCTCGTAATCCGGCGGCGTATAAACGAAACAGCGCAGCACCGCGTCGGCGCCCTTGGAGTAATAGCGCACCTCCCGCAGGTCGCCGTGCGGCACGTTCTTGAGCGCGTAGAAATCCTGATCCTGCGCCGGAACTTCAACCCCGCTGCCCCAGCGGCTGGCGCCGTAGAAATAGAGACTGCCCGGATCCGGCACCGACGCGCCATCAATCACGAGCTGGTAGTAGTGGAACCCCTCATCCTGTGGACGCGATTCGCCGGTCCACGCACCGCCCTCGCCCTTGGTGAGCGGATATTTCACACCGCCGATGTCGAGGGCGACGCTCTGGGCTTCCGGAGCGATGACCCGAGCCCGAACGCGCCGCTCGGAATCGACCTGCGGATATTGTTTGCCGGGCTGATTCAACGAGGACGGCTTGAAATCCTCGACCGCAGGGTTGGTTTGCGCCCGGCCCGGCGGACAGAGCACGAGGGATGTTAGCGCCAGCAATGCAATTTTCGTCTTCATCGGCAGTTTTGGTCCTCGGAATGAATTGGCAGGAACGAGATTAACCGGGATTGTCGCCTGTCGAACATACGACAAGTGTCGTATTTGGTTGTGCGCAGGGGCCCTGATATATGAGGCTGTCCCTCAGCCATCGTGCCCACCGCCGGAACAGTCATCGTTTTGAAACGGCCGGGCAATGGGCCACCAAACACGGGTCATCACATCGCGCACCTTGCATCAAATCGTCATGAATCCTCTCCTCTGTCGCCTTGCTTTTGGTTTGTTTGTCCTCGGGTTCGGCACCGGACTGCGCGCCGCCGACCCCGCCCTGACCGGTCAGTCATCGGCGCCAACCGAACCCCTGAGCCTGTGGTATCGTCAGCCCGCCGCCAACTGGACCGAAGCCCTTGCTGTCGGCAACGGCCGGCTGGGCGCGATGGTTTTCGGCGGCGTCAACCGCGAGCAACTGCAATTGAATGAGGACACGCTCTGGGCCGGCGGCCCGTATAACCCGGTCAATCCAGAGGCGCGCGCCGCCCTGCCAGAGGTGCGGCAACTGGTTTTCGACGGCAAATATCGTGAGGCCGCGCATTTGATCAGTCAGAAGGTGATTTCCCGTCCCGTCGGCCAGATGCCTTACGAACCGGCCGGGGATTTGCTCCTCACGTTCCCTGAAACAGCCGCGGTGGATAATTATCGTCGCGACCTCAACCTGGACACAGCCGTGGCGGCAGTTGAATACACGGCGGAAGGCGTCCACTTCAAACGGCAGGTTTTCTCGAGCCCCGTGGATCAGGTCATTGTCGTCCGGCTCACGGCGGACAAAAAGGGCGCGATCAATTTCTCCGCCGGCCTGCAAACCCCGCAGAACGCCACCCTCACAACCGAGTCCGGCAACACTCTGGTCCTGCGCGGCGTGAATGGCAGCGCTGACGGAATCAAGGGCGCGCTCCAATTCCAGGTCCGTGCCCGCGTGTTGACCGACGGCGGAACGCTTTCCACCACGTCCAATTCGGTCGAGGTCGCTCACGCGAACGCGGCCACAATTTTTATTGCAGCCGCGACCAGCTACATAAACTACGCGGACGTGAGCGGCGACCCGGAACGCATCGTCAAAAAGCAAATCGCCGCCGCGGCCAGGAAGAAATTTGCAAAGCTGCTCGCGGCGCACATCCAGGAACACCAGCGTTTGTTCCACCGCGTCGCGCTCGATCTGGGCCACAACGACGCGATGCGATTGCCGACCGATGAGCGCATCAAGAACTTCGGCAGCGGCAACGACCCGCAGTTCGCCGCGCTTTACTTTCAATTCGGCCGCTATCTCCTGATCAGTTCCTCGCGTCCCGGCAGCCAGCCGGCCAACCTCCAGGGCATCTGGAACGACAGCATGAATCCGCCCTGGGGCGGCAAATACACCATCAACATCAACACCGAAATGAACTACTGGCCGGCCGAAGCATGCAACCTCGGCGAATGCGTCGAGCCGCTGATCGCGATGGTGAAGGACCTCTCCCATACCGGCGCGCGCACCGCTGAAGAAATGTATGGCGCCCGCGGCTGGGTCACCCATCACAACACCGATCTCTGGCGGGCGAGCGGGCCGATTGATGGTCCGGAATGGGGCATGTGGCCAACCGGCGGCGCCTGGTTGTGCGATCATTTGTGGGACCACTATGTGTTCAATCCCGACCAGAAGTATCTCAAGGATGTTTACCCCATCCTGCGCGGCGCGGCGCAGTTCTTCCTTGATACGCTGCAGGAGGATCCGACGAATCACTGGCTGGTCACGAATCCGTCCATCTCGCCCGAGAATCAGCATCCCTTCGGCTCCGCCGTTTGCGCGGGCCCGAGCATGGATGAGGAAATCCTGCGGGATCTGTTCACCCATTGCATCGAGGCCGCCACGATTCTGAACACCGATGCGGACTTCCGCCGGCAGGTCGAACAGGCCCGCGCCCGGCTGGCGCCGCTCCAGATTGGCAAGCAGGGCCAGTTGCAGGAATGGCTGGCCGACTGGGATGCCCGGGCCCCCGAGCAGCAGCACCGCCACATTTCCCATTTATACGCGCTCTTCCCCAGCGACCAAATTACACCGCGCGGAACGCCGGATCTCGCCAACGCCGCCAAGGTCACGCTGAACACGCGCGGCGACATCACGACTGGCTGGGCCATTGCGTGGCGCATCAATTGTTGGGCGCGCCTGCATGACGGCGACCGCGCCTTCAGCATCATCGAGCACCTGTTCGATCCGTCGCGCACCTACCCGAACATGTTCGATGCGCATCCGCCCTTCCAGATTGACGGCAACTTTGGCGGCACCTCCGCCATCGCCGAGATGCTGTTGCAAAGTCACAGCGGCGAAATCGAACTCCTTCCCGCCCTGCCTGCGGCCTGGCCGAACGGCAGGGTTATCGGGCTACGGGCGCGAGGCGGTTTTGAAGTGGAAGTCGCGTGGAACGAAGGAAAGCTCACGCACGTCAAAATCAAATCGGTCGGCGGCAGGGAAGCAACGGTCCGATATGGCGACCGGACCACGGAAATCCAATTGAAACCGGGCAGGACAATTCAACTCAACCAAGCGTTGGAACGCATCAAATAATCCCCACCGACAAGTCCGTAAAAGGATTGATGCCCGAATTTGCTTCGCGAGTTTCCAACATGAACCCGCCGTGGACCAGGCCCCCAGCCAGTCCGCTCGGGTTTCATTCTTCCGCTCCGCGCGCAACTCCGGCCGACGAAACTCATTTCACCACCTGCCACTTGAAACACGCCCCACCCTGGCGCGCCGGCTGCGGTCCGGTGGCTGTCACGGTAACGGGCCCGGGCGCGTTCGGTTTGGCCGCGAGGTAACGATGGCTGGTCAACGACATGAGCATCGTGTCGCCGCGCATGAGGTTGACCCACTGAAAAGATTCGGCGGCGCCGGGTTTTCCGTCGGCAAGATTCTTCAAAACCACGCCGCTCGCGGCCGCCGAAACAAAACGACCATTGGCCGCCTTCAGCGCAACGCGGCCCAGTCCCAAATCCACGACCTGGAAATCGACGTCCCGCCCCTTCGCCTGCGGTGAATCCGCGGCGACGTTGATCAGCGCGTTGACCTGCGCGTCGGCGGCGAGGAGGCTGCCGTCAGCGCCGCTGGTAAGGGTGATCGTCCGACCCGTCGGAATTTCGCGCTCAATGCCGCGGGCGCGCGGTTCGATCACGACATAATTGTCGAAATCCGCATAACCGCCGGCCTGGCCGGAGGTGTTGAAGTTGAAGAGCGCCGGCCGCACGCCCTGAAAGGTCGTTAATTGAAACTTCATGATGAAGGGTTCACCGACGACCGTGAAGCTCCGGCCATCACCGCTCCAACTGAAGACCGCTTCGTCGGTGTCGAAATCGCAATGAACCCGCAGCCAAAGCTGCGCTGGCGGGTTCGTTGCGACGATCAGTTCCTGAGCGGCCACCGGTGGTGCGCCGCGCCGGCCGCCCGAACCTTCAAACCGCTGAAGCGTTGTGCCCGTGTCCGTTCTCACCACGCCCAGGCCGGCGAAGGGTGTGCTCAGAAGCGCGAGGCCCGCATGATCGCCGACAGCCAGTCCGGAGGTGTTCAATTCGACGGTCATGATGGACTCTGGCCCGGGCGGACGCTGACAAAGACTGTTACGCGCAGTCCAGAAGCTGGTGGCCGGCAGCGAATGCAAACGCAGCACACCGGGCTTCTCTGACAGCGACCATTTGCTGTCGTCGGGCACGTGATTCCACTGCCAGTGCGGATTCAATCGGCCGCTGTCGAAGTCGTCGTCAGGAACGTATGTCGGCGTGGGTTTCTGCGTGAAACCCGTGTTCGGCTTGATCCAGGTGTTGGGCGCCTTGCGGAGATTGCCGGGCAGGCCGATGAGCGGAAAGCCGTTGTCCCAGGTGATCGGAACCAGGCTGACCATGCGGCCCGCACTGCCGTGATCGGACATGATGATGCTCCACCATTCGCCCGACGGCGTGTCGCACATGCCGCCCTGGTGCAGCCACAGGCCGCGATCGTTTGGCTGCGCGTGCGCCGGCGCCGCAATCGTCACACCGAGCGATTCGCCCTGCACCATGCGCTCGACCCGCCAGGGGCCGTCAATGGAGTCCGCCACCGCGACCATTTGATCCACCGTGCCTCCCGGAATGGCGGAGACGTCCACGTATTTGCCGTTGATCTTGTAGAGGTGATGCCCCTCGCCCATCCGGGCGTCCAGTTGGCGCTTGGGCGCGTCGGTTTTGAACGACCGGAGATCCGGTGAAAGTTCTTCGATGGGATAAGGGCTGTGATTGCCCGAGATGAGATACACCTTGCCGTCATCATCAAACAGGACGGACAGGTCGTGGCGTCCCGGCAGTTGATTCCGTTCCCACGGGCCGTTGATGGATTCGGAACGAAACACCTGCAGGCCGGCACCGTTGACGTTCGAAAAGATGTAGAACATCCCGTTGTGAAGGCGGATGCAGGGTGCCCAGATTCCCTGGCCGTAAATGTTCCCGCCTTCGAGGCGGTAGGCCGGGCCGAAATCCAGCCGGTCCAGGCAGTAACCGGCCAGTTCCCAGTTCACCAAATCCTTGGAGTGCAGAATCTCCACGGCCGGATTCATGTGCATTGTTGTGCCCGCGAGATAATAGTCGTCGCCGACGCGAATGACGTCCGGGTCTTCAAACTCACCGTAGAACAGCGGGTTCGAGTAGGTGCCATTCCCGTTGTCGGCGGTCCAGTGTTGGGTCGCCGCGGGAGGAAGCCCGGCGGCAGCTGATGTGACCGCGTGGCTCAAAAGCGCGACGCCGGCCAGCAATGTCGTTACAGGCCAACGAAGGTGAAGGGATTGATTCATGGATTTTTTCTGGTGGCGGAAGATGCGGACCCGCCGAATGCGTATCGCTAAAACGGCGGCCCGGCCTGGATGCGAAAGAAATTCTGCGGCGCAGCGCCCGGATTATTCGTCCAGACAAAGGGCAGCAGCGGCGAATTGGTGGTCAGGAGCGCGGTCCAGTCCACCAGATTGGTTGAGGATTGAATCTGATAGTCCGGCCCGCTGTCGCCGTTAATTTGCAACACCAGTTGACCGCCCGTCGCGGACACCGGCGAAACCGCCGGTTGCGTCAGCGGGCTGACGGTCACGACGAAACTTTGCGTGGCGCCCAGGCTGGGCGTGCCATTGTCCGCCACCCTCACGGCGAACGGATTGGTCGTGTTTGCCTGCGTCACCCACGGGCGCCAGGTGACCACGCCGTTGCTGGAGTTGATCGCGGCGTTCGCGGGCGCACTCAGCAGGCTGTAGATCAGGGTTTGCGTCGGGAGATCACTGTCCGTCGCGGCATTCGTGAGGCTCAGCGTCACTCCGGCGCCGATTGTCCGGTTGCTAACAGCCGCGAGTATTGGCGGCGTGTTCGCGGGCAACTGATAGGTTAACACCGGACGCCAGCTATTGGTCGGATGTTCCTTGGAACAGAATTGAACCAGGCCGTTCAGGCTGTTGGCGGGCTGCATTACCCGCAGCGAAAGCAAGCCGCCGTTCGTGGCGGCGCCCGCCGTGGCGCTCGTCACGTCCAGCACCACCGGCACACCCACGGCGACGGTGTTGGTCTTGAGGAACACGCCGGTGCCGGCGGGCTGGTTGTTCCAGGTGATGCCGTTCTCGGTCCAGTTGGTGCCCGCCAGCTCGTAATAAATCGGCACCGAGGGGTCATCCACCCGGTTGGGCACCAGCGTTACGGTTGCGCTTTGCACGTTGGCCAAACCCTGCACATCAAACATGAAATAAGCAATGCGGGTGGCCAGCGTGACGTTGTTCTTGACCACCAAATCCGCCGCGCCGCCGAAATTCGAGGTGGGCGTGGAACTTTGCACATAGGCATCGGCCACCGGCGGGAGCGTGGGGGGCAAAGTGGTGGCACTGGCTTCCGGGCTGTCCGCCCCCTCGCCCGCGGCGGACACGGCCGACACGGCGTAGTAATAGGCGGTGCCGCCCGCCAGGCCGGTGTCGTTGAAATGGGTCGCCGTTACGCCGGTGGCGATGACCGTGCGATCGCCCCCGCTGGTCAGCGACCTTTTCACGTTGTAGCTGGTGGCATTGCTGCTGGCGAGCCACGCCAGGTTGATCTGGTTGCCGGCCACAGGCACCGCGGACAAACCCGATGGCGGCGGCGTTCCCGCCCAGCCGCCGGAGACTTCCAGGTAATCTATGTCGGGCAGACCCGTCGCGGAGGTGGATTGCAACCGGACTTCAGCCGTCCCGGCAGCCGTGCTGGCATAGACCGTGACGTAGCCCCAATTCGTCCATGCCCCGGTGGTTGGAAATTGAATGTCAGAGGCGACGTTGGTGCCGTTGATGATGAGGTTGGCCGTGCTGTCATTGGTGCTGGCGTAGCGGAAGGTGAACGCCTTGACCACCGAGGCGTCGAAATCAAGATTCCAGGCCAGGCTGGCGCCGTTCGTGTCGGCGGTGTTGGCGTAACCGGCGCCGGTGAATCCGGAAAGGTCGTTGTCAATGGTTCCATCCACGCTGTCGAATCCCGCCCGGTTTTCCTGAATCACAATTCCATCCGCGATCACGGTGGGCACCACGACCAGGTTGTCGAAACAGACCGAACTCGCCGCCGTCCCGTTCGCCTTGAACTCAATCGTGTTGGCGCCCGCGTTGAGGGTGACAGTTTGTTCGTTGACTGCCCAGTCGCTGGGCATGGCCGTCTGGGTGAACACCGGTGTGGTCACTTTCATCCCGTTCACAAACAGGTCAATGGTGCCCACATCCGCGCCGACGACTGAATACCGGGTTTCAAGTTGATACGCTCCGCTCTTCAGAACATTGACGGTATCCCTGACCGCGGCCGAGGAACTGGTTCCGAATTGGAGATATCCCTGCCCCGTGTAATTGCGGATGTTGCCGGAGTAGCCGCTCTTCGTGATGCCGGAGATGTTTTTGTAATCGAAACACTCCGCCTCATACTGGCGGACGCCGGAGGAAGACATCGGTTGGTTCGGTGCAATCAGCACGGCCGGGGTGGTGTTCGTCAACCGCCCGGTGGCCGTTCCGACGCAGTTCACGTTGATGTCAACGGAACCGTTGTGTCGCACGGTCAAAGTCCATACGCCGCCGGACCAGTTCTTGGTAACCGCACTGGCCGCATGACTGCCGCGGTCCGCCCAAGTGAATGTCGGTTCCGCCGTGCTGCCGTAAATGCTGATGACATTGGTCTTGAGGCTGGTGTCGAGGTCGTTGTCGTAATTGCACAGGTAAAACGCCACGCCATTCGAAGTTTCCGTCATGACGCCCGACGTGTAACGCGAGAGCGACAGATCAACGTGGTCGCAGGTATTGTATTTGAAAGGGATGGAACCGCTGGCGGTCAGGTTGGTCTTGTAAGGGTTGTAGATCACCCATCGGTTCTCAAGCCGGCCCGCGTATATGTCCCCCGTGTATTCCTGTGGGAACAACGAGTTGAATTCATTCGTCTTGGCCGTGATGGATGGCCAGCGGCCGACGTAACCGGACTTGTTCACCTTCACCGCGAACGCATTCGCATTGGAATCCGCCAGTTGATAGACGGTCGGAACGGTCGGATAACGCCCCGTTTTCTTGAAGAACGTTTTGTTGTTTCTGAGATTGCCGTCGCCGTCCATGCGATACAGCCCTTCAAACAGGCTGTCGGGCGAACTGTAAACGTCGTCAGTGCTTCCGGAATTGACGTCATCGATGATGACCACCTTGGTGCGGGCGATAACCTCCTGGCGGCTCGGAATGCGGACGGTCCCGTCCAAAATCTTTCGGAAAATATCCACGCTCACATTGTCGAACTGCGGGAAGGTTTGCCATCGACGCATTGTATAGCCGTTGTCGGTCGCGCCGGCGCTGATTTCCTTGAAACACTGCTGCCAGATCAACTCCGGCGCATCAATCACGGTTTCACCGGTCAGCATGATGTGTTCGAGATGCGCCGCGCCGCCCGTCGCGAGCGTGAAGTTTTGATTGATGCCGGTTGCATCGGACCAGCCGGTGGAATCGTAGCGGATGCCATATTGTCCGCTGTAGCCCGAGAGGTAGGCCCCGAGGCAGACGCTCTCCATGTCGGACTGGTAGGACTGCTGGGTATATTTCTCCTCGAGAATGTAGTTTTGCGTGTATTGCCGGCAGGCGGCCGCAAAGGCCGGGTTGCGCTTCAGCATCGCAATCGGGTTGATATTGGGATCCCACTGGTTTCCGCACCAGCTCACCACCAGATACCCGCCGTATTTGCTGCACAGCGCCAGCAGGTCCGCGAAGTGGCTGATCCGATCCGTCCAGGCCGCGGAAACCGGATCGTTCGGATCATCGTAGCCCCAGAACTGCTCCGCGTAATTGAACCCGATGAAGTTCGGGTAGTCGCGGAAGAATTCCTCGTAAAGCGAACGATCGAACTCGGAGAACTGGTGCATGCCGCCGCTGGCCGGCTGCACCATGCACCACATGTTGTTTTCCGCACAGGTCCTCACCCACGACTTGGCGATCTCGTAGCCGTATTCAGCCACTTGAAACACGCCGTTCGTATCATGGCTGATGGAGAGCGAGATGTTCATCACCACATACGGGCGGATGTCGGGCGGGATGAGGTCAATGATCTTCTGCGGGTCGGGATAGTTCCACGTATCAATATGGATCAGCCACATGGGCTGGCTGGGCGAAATGGGCCGGCGCAACGGTGCGTTCACCTGCTGCGGGGCAACCACCACATCGTTGGTAAGCTCGAATCCGTTGATCACAAACATGGTGTTGAAGTTCGGCGCATCCGTCGTTTCCCAGACCAAACTCACCGGATTCACCCCGTCGGAGACAAGGGCCGTTGCGAACGTCGTCACCTGGGCAAGATTGGTCCGGCCCTGCGTTTGCGTGTTCGAGACCTGCAATCCCGACGTTGCGGCCGAACCCGCGGCATCGTTCACCGTCACGCGGAAATGCCCCTGCTGGTTCTGGGTGTCGTGGTGATAGGAAAGCCAGCCATAAGTTCCCGCCGGCAGTCCGCTGATCGTCAGCGTCAGGGGGTCGCCGGGACTCTCACGCGGATCGGTGCCAATCCAGTCAATCAGCAGGTCGAGCCGGTCCGCCGCATTGGTGGAATACCCGGAGGCGTTGTCGCGCCACCATGCCTGCTGCGCGGTGTTGGTGGCCGGCGTTCCGCTCCAGGACGGTGTGACCCTGATGTTGGTGCCGAACGCGCTGTAAGACCGCGGCCCGAAGGAGCCAGCCACTTCATTCTGCGCGTCATACGCCGCAAATCCGGACTGCGTTTGTTCGACCGTCGCGCCGAAGAGGTTACCGTTAAAATCAACCTTCAGGGACTCGGCCAACGCGGGCGACAACATCGTGAGGCAAAGCGCGCCCAAAACGATCCGCAGTTTGAAGGTGTGGTTGATCATAACGTGCTTCCCGGCGCCGGGCTTGATCCGCAGGGCGGCCCGGCTGGCGTCCGGAAGCAGGAGTTTGTAGGCGGCCTGCGCAATGCCTCCGACCGTTCGCCGGACGACCAGGACGGACATCCGGCGAGGCCGGCCCGGACGGTTGAACGCAGCGAAGGTAGCCGGCTGAATCCCTGCGGCCAATACGACGAGTGTCGTATTTTTCGTGGAGATTTGGATGGACACCAGTTCGAAGCCGCGTGACGACGGAACCACACAATCGAAACGCTCCGGCCACATTGATTTTCATCGGTGCGCCATCCGGGGGCAAACCGAAGCCGCAGCCGGTTCAGCGGCTCATCGAAGGCGGAGCGGCGTCGGGCGTGCTGCCCCAATCGGGGTTGGGCTTGGACCCCATGCGGAAAACCAGCGTCCCGCCATGGACAATGTCCGCGTGGCTGAACCATGGTTTGTTCCACGGCCGGCCGTTCAACGTGGCCGACTGGATGTAAACATTCCGCGCCGAGTTGTTTCGCGCCTGAATCAGCAGCGTGCGCCCGTTGCCCAGATGCAGTTTCACCTCGTCAAAAATCGGACTGCCGATGACGTAGTTGGGGCTGGAGGGATCGACGGTGTAAAAGCCCATCGCGCTGAACACATACCAGGAGGACGTTGCCCCCTGATCATCCATGCCGGGAAAGGCAAGTCCGCAGGCGTCGCTGCCATACATCTGCTCCAAAATTTTCCGGATGAGCGCCTGCGTCTTCCAGGGTTGCCCGGCGTAATCGTAATAATACGGCGCCTGTTGATCGGGCTGGTTGCCCTGACAATACAAGCCCACCATGCCTGTCACGTCGCGCGCGATGCCCTTCGGCTGGTAGGGCGTGGTGAAGAAGGTGTCGAGCCGCTGAAGAAATTTCTCGCGCCCGCCGAGCAACTGGATCAACCCCTGCACATCGTGGGGCACCAGCCACAGGGTCTGCCAGCCAGTCGCCTCTTTCATCATGTAGTTGTAATAGGGCTCGAACGGATCGAACGGCGAAATCCACGAACCATCAGCGTTGCGGCCGCGCATGAAGCCCGTCGCAGGATCGAACACGTTGGTGTAATTGTGGGCGCGGGCGAGGAACATCTGGTAGTCGTCCTCCTTGCCCAGTTTCCGGGCGAACTGCGCCAGCGCGTAGTCGTCCCAGCTGTATTCCAGCGTCTTGGCCACGCCGGCGTTGCCATCGGCGTAGGGCGGGCTGGGATGCTCGACCACGTTGTCATGCACCCAGCCCTTTTGGAGGTATTCGGCCAGGTTGCCGCGCGGTCCCGCCGGGTCCATGGCGTTTTTGCGCAGGTATTCATAGACCGAGGCGTAGTCGAACGGCAGGCCGCGCTCCCAATCGCCGAGATACATGAAAACCGCGTTGTCGCCATGAAAGGACGTGTGCATCCAGCCCGATTCCCGGGCCATCTCGAGGTGCGTGCGCAGAATGTTCGTTTTGACCTCCGGCTCCAGCAGCGTGAGCAGCACAATCTGGTTGCGGCCCGTGTCCCAGAGCGCAATCGGACTGTAACGATCGTAATCGATCGTGGATTCCGCCGCGTTCCGGCCCGGGCGTGGCTCGCCCTTTTTGGCCATCAACCGGGGCGTGAGCAGCGAATTATACAGCGTCGAGTAAAACAGCATCCGCTGCTTTTCCGTGCCGCCGTGGACTTCGATGAGGTTCAGCTTCTCGCTCCACGCCCGGCGCGCCGCCTGATGCACGGCGTCGAAGTCGCGGGACTCGGCCTCCAGTTGTTGCCGGGCGTCTTCATAAGTGCGGCCCGTCGTGATGCGCACGAGCACGGTTTCGCCGGCGCGCGTCGCGAATTCCAGGAACGCACCCGCATAGCTCCCCGTGACCGTGCGTTCGCCCGGAAAGACCGCGTCGTCCCGGCGCACCCGTGCGCCTTCGAGCCGGGGCGGATTCTGCCGGAACGTGCCGAAGCTTTTGAACGGTTTGGAGAATTCCGCCACGAAAGAACGCCCGCGGCGCCCGCTGTGGCCGCGCAACGTGTGGTCGTCCACAACTTCCACGCTGTTTTCGCCGGCGCCCAAATCGATCAACACCGTCCCGCGATCCGTCTCAGGAAACGTAAGCCGATAATAGCCGGTCCGTTCCGAAGTGGTCAGCTCCGTGCGGATGCGGCTGTCGGGAAAGAACACGGAGTAATAGCCCGGCGACGCCTGTTCGCTCGCCTTGTCATACGGCGAGGCATAAAACCGGTCGGGCGGCACCGTCCAGTCGCCCACCACCGGCATCAACGTCAACCCGGGCATGGGCGCGGAAAAACCAATCATGGTGCGGCGGTCGTGAACGTAGGGAAAAATGATGCCGTGATTGCCCGCCGCCTCGGTGAGATCCTTGTTGATCGGGCCGAGGAGAATGTCGCGGTGCGGCAATGCGGGCCCGGGAAACGTGAAGCCCGTGTAGGCTTCTTCACCCGGCGGCGGCGCGTTCCCGCGTAATTTTGGATCATCCAGTGACGCCGTGCCCACCAGGGGATTTGCATAATCCACCGGCGCTTTGCCGGCCATCAGTGGAGAAGTAACGGCGCCCAGCAACCACAGGGCCGCCAGCCAGGTTGTTTTCGTGCCTCGCATCATCCCGATAGCTTTAACCGCCCGGCGTCCCCGAGTAAATCCCGGCCGCGCACGCAGCTCGATCAACACGCCACCGTGGCCGATTTGACTTTCGCCGCCGGGTCGGCTTGCCTTGGCCGCGTCCAATGTCCTTCGACCGTGATCTTCTGGCCGCAAAACTCCGGCGCCTCGCCGCCCGTGGCGTTTTCCTGGGCACTTCGTCGTGGAAATATCCCGGCTGGTTCGGCGCGATCTACGAGCGTGACCGTTACGTGTGGCGTGGACGCTTTTCCCAGACCCGTTTCGAGCGCGACTGCCTCCGCGAATTTGCCCAAACCTTCCCCGCGGTTTCGCTCGACGCCACCTATTACAAATTCTTCGACCCCGCCGCCGTCGCGGAACTCGCGGCACAGGTGCCGGAACATTTTCAATTCGCGCCGAAAGTCTGCGCCGACATCACGCTCAAGCAATTTCCCCCGCTGCCGCGCTTCGGCCCGCGCGCCGGCCGGGCCAATCCGCACTTCCTGGACGCGCAGCGGTTTGCCGATGCGTTCCTCGCGGCCTGGGAACCGGTCCGGCATCACGTCGGCCTGATCACCTTCGAGTTTTCGCGCTTCGGCCCGGGCGAATTCTCGCGGGGCGCGGAGTTCGTGGCCGCGCTCGACGCATTTCTCGGCCGGCTGCCGCGCGGCTGGCCCTACGGCATCGAACTGCGCAACCGTCACTGGCTGCGCCCCGAATACTTCGCCGTGCTTGCCCGCCACGGCGTGACGCACATTTACAACGCGTGGGGCGACGTGCCGTCGCTGGCGGAACAGATGGCCCTGCCCGGCAGTGAAACCCACTCTGCGCTGCTGGCCGCGCGGCTGCTGCTCCGCGCAGGCCGGACGTTCGAGGAAGCCGTGCGCCGGTTCAGCCCCTACGCTAAGATTCAGGATCCGAACCCCGAAACGCGCGCCGCCGCGGTGGCGCTGGCCCGGCGCGCCCTGCGTTCCCGGGGCAAAACCAAACTGATGCTGCTCGCGGGAAATCGTTTCGAGGGCCACTCGCCCGGCACCCTCGCCGCCATCGCCGACGCACTGGACGAGGACGAACCAGCCACCGCCTGAGCCGCGCGACAAAAAATCTCGCTGCCATGGCCGCGGCGGTTCATGCTCCCCGCCCATGAAAGCGCCTTTCCTGCTGGGTTTCGTTTGCATGGCCATGACGAGTTTGGGCGGCGAATCTCCCCGCGGTTACTACCGGTTTCCGACCCTTCACGATGACACCATCGTGTTCACGGCCGAGGGCGATTTGTGGCGCGTCAGCACGAAGGGCGGCGTGGCGCAGCGATTGACGACGCATCCCGGCCGGGAAACTCACGCCGCCATTTCGCCCGACGGTCAGACGCTCGCGTTCTGCGCGGAATACGAGGGGCCGGCGGAGGTTTACACCATGCCGCTCGCGGGCGGACTGCCCACACGGCGCACCTTCACGGCGGCGGCGCCGCAATTCGTGGGCTGGTCGCCGGCGGGGGCGATTCTTTTCTCCACCACGGTGTATTCGACGCTGCCCGAATGGCAGCTCGCCACGCTCGATCCGAACAGCGACCAGATGACCGTGCTGCCGCTGGCGCAGGCCAGCCAGGGCACCTTCGCGCCCGACGGCCAGCGGCTCGTATTCACCCGGTTTTCCCGGCAGGGCAGCAGCACCAAGCGCTACCAGGGCGGCTGGATTGAACATCTCTGGCGCTATGACCATGGCGCTGACGAGGCCGTCCCGCTGACGGCCGACTTCAAAGGCACCAGCCGCTCGCCCATGTGGTGGAAGAACCGGATTTACTTCGTCAGTGACCGCGACGGCATCATGAATCTCTGGTCCATGAAGCCGGACGGAACGGACCTCAAACAACTGACGCACCACCGAAATTTCGACGTCAAATCGCCCGCGCTGTCGGCTGGCCGCATCGTTTATCAATGCGGCGCGGATTTGTGGCTGTTCACGATTACGAACGGCCAGGACAAGGCGCTCAACGTGGAACTCGCGTCGGACTTCGATCAGGAACGCGAACGGTGGGTCAAGAAGCCGATGGACTTTCTCACCAGCGCCCACCTCTCGCCCGACGGCGACCGTCTGGTGCTGACGGCGCGCGGGCAAATTTTCGTCGCACCGCTGGAACAGGGCCGCTTCGTTGAAGTGCCGCGCCAGCCGGACGTGCGTTACCGGGACGCCGTTTTTCTGCCTGACGGCAAATCGCTCGTGGCACTTTCCGACGAATCGGGCGAACTGGAATTCTGGAAGCTGCCCGCCAACGGCGTGGGCCCGGGTGCGGCGCTCACCACCAACGGCACCGTGTTCCGCTTCGGGGCCGTCCCCTCGCCCGATGGCCAGCGACTGGCCTGGGCGGACAATGACCAAAAGCTGTGGCTTTACGAAATGGCCACCCGCCAGACGACGCTCGTCGCCGCCTCACCGCGCAACGACCTGCGGCAGTTCGCGTGGTCCCCGGACGGCGCATGGCTGGCTTACGTCGATTCGGCGTCGAACCTGGTGCAGCAGATTCACCTGTTCTGCATTTCCAACGCCGCCGACACCACCGTCACCAGCGACCGCGTGGAGAGCTACAGCCCGGCGTGGTCGCCCGACGGCAAATGGCTGTATTTCCTGAGCGACCGTTCGCTGCGTTCGCTGGTGGCGAGTCCCTGGGGCGTGCGCCAGCCCGAACCGTTTTTCACCGAAACCACCAAGCTTTACGCGCTGGCCCTGACGCAGGCCGAACGCTGGCCCTTTCAGCCCAAGGACGAACTTCAGTCCGACAAGGCCGACGCGAAAAAGGATGAGCCAAAGGAGGAAGAGAAAGCGGACAACAAAAAAGACGCTGAGAAACAAGCCGGTGCAGCGGACTCCGAAAAGCCGGACCACGATGCCAAGGCGGAAAAGAAGGAGCCGGACAAAAAGCCCAAGCCGCCCGCGGTGAAGATTGAAATGACAGGCCTGGCGTCACGCCTCTTTGAAGTGCCCGTCCCGCCCGGAAATTATTCCGGCCTCACGGTCGCCGCCAAACACCTGCTCTACGTCGCCCGCGACGTTGGCTTCGGCGCAAAATCGCAACTCCGCCAGTTGGAGATCACCAACCAGGATCCCAAGCCCAAGACGCTGGTGGAGGACCTCCGGGATTATGAACCGTCCGCCGACGGCAAGAAGCTGCTCGTCCGCAAGGGCGACAAGTTTTACGTGATCGCCCCGGACGCCAGCGCGCCCGCGAAGCTGGACGACGAGTTCAAGCTCGACGGCTGGACGTTCTCGATTCAGCCGCGCGAGGAATGGCGGCAGATTTACACCGAATCGTGGCGCATGTTGCGCGACTTCTTCTACGACCGCGGCATGAACGGCGTGGACTGGCCGGCGATGCGCCAGAAATACCTGCCCCTGATCGGCCGCGTCAGCGACCGTGCTGAACTCAGCGACGTGATTTCCGACCTGGTCGGCGAGCTGTCCGCGCTGCACATCTTCGTCCGCTTTGGTGACGAACGCGAAGGCCCGGACAAGATCGAACTCGCTTCGCTGGGCGCGCAGCTCGTGCGCGACGCGGCCGGCGGCGGCTGGCGCGTGGCCCACATCTACCGCGCCGACCCCGATTATCCGGATCAATTCGCGCCGCTCAGCAAGCCAGCGGTGAACGTGGCCGAGGGCGACCTCATCACCAGCATCAACGGGCGCTCCACCCTGCCCGCGCTCGACCCGGAACTGCTCCTGCGCAATCAGGCCGGCAAACAGGTGCTGCTCGAAGTGAAACCCAAGGCCGGCGGTGAGCCGCGCAAGGTCATCGTGGAACCGATCACCACCGGCCGCGAGGCGGATTTGCGCTACGACGAATGGGAACTCACCCGCCGCGAACGCGTCGAGCAACAGGGCCACGGCCAGATTGGCTACGTGCACCTGCGGGCGATGGGCACGGGCGACATCGCCGACTGGGCGCGCGACTTCTTCCCCGTGTTCAACCGTCAGGGCCTGATCATCGACGTGCGGCACAACCACGGCGGCAACATCGACGCCTGGATTCTGGAAAAACTGCTGCGCAAGGCGTGGTTCTACTGGCAGCCGCGCGTCGGCGAGCCGACCTGGAACATGCACTACGCCTTCCGCGGCCAGCTCGTGGTGCTCTGCGACGAACACACCGCGAGCGACGGGGAAGCCTTCACCGAAGGCTTCCGGCGGCTGGGCCTGGGCAAAGTGATCGGCACGCGCACGTGGGGCGGCGAAATCTGGCTCTCCGCCCAGCGCTGGCTGGTGGACCGCGGCATGGCCACGGCCGCCGAAACCGGGGTTTACGGTCCCGAAGGTGAATGGCTGATTGAAGGTCACGGCGTGGACCCGGACATCGTGGTGGACAACCTGCCGCACGCCACCTTCACCGGCGCGGACGCGCAACTCGATGCCGCCATCAAGCACCTCCAGGAATTGATCGCCAAAGAGCCCCATCCCGTCCCGCCCGCGCCAAAGTATCCCGACAAGTCGTTCAAACGATAGGCGGCGTGCGCCAATGGAACTGCCGGTGACGGCACTCATTCGCAACGCGCATAGTGTTGCGGAGTGGAAACTGTTCCTGAACGAGTAAACCAACGGGAGAGCGGGCGTGAAAACTCGCTCTCTCAATCAAAGCTCAACAAATAAATTCTTTGGACTAAACTCCTATCAACCAGCGATGGCAAAAAAGAAAAACAAAAAGAAAGCGGGGCAGAAGATTTCATCCGAACCGGTCGAAATCGGACCTGGGATATTTGCAAAAAACTATGGACGTTATGATTTAATTCAGTCCCATCGAACTCCCGAAGAGCAAACTCAGTTAATTAACGCCCTAACCGAGTTTACAAAAAATTTCCCGAAAGAAATGACTCAAAAAGTCAAATCGGTGGAAGCTTTGATTGCCAGACACAACTCGTTTGATTTTCTCGCCAACTTGATGCTCGTAGAACTCTCGCTTAACCCAGAGACGTATAAAGAGCCAACGCACAAACACCAAGATGCATTGGTAGAATATGCAGCATTGCTATGTCTTAAACGGCCGTTTTCTTCTGCTGACACGCCGTTTGTCGGTAATTTCTATCAAGAGGTTATGGAGGGCTTAGAAGAAATTGTTGAAAAAACTGTTCAATATTACCTGTTGGAAAATATAGGCAGCACAACGCCGCCTACCCGTCTTGACGAACTTCATCGCGAAACAATTGTCAGCGAATTGATGATACGCAGTCCTGGATACCCCCATCATCTTGCCGAACTGTTGATTTTACTCTTTGAGCCATTTGGTAAGTGGTTGTTTGAAACGGTGGGTTTTACTATCAAGGATTTACTAGCAATTGAGAATGCAGTGCATAAATTGACGAACGCAAAGTTTTTTGAGGGCCGGAAGGGAATTCGAGAATTAGAGTCACAACTTCGGGCAGAGTTTGCAGATTTTCTCAAGACCGGAACAACCCCAGTCGAAAATCATCGCGCACTTTTTGAAAAGCTTCGCGAGTTACCGGCTGGCAAAGCGAAAGAGGCTATTTTTAATCTTCACGCCATAACGTTTTTCTCAAACCTCGGTGCTACACTAACATTTTCTGCCCAACAACTTTCTCAAACAAGCGGCATTGCAATAGATAGGGTTGTCTCAATCCTTAAGGTTTTCTCTTTGCAGTTTGGCTCTGTATCGCAAGACTTTTTATGGCCAAAGCCTAACCATCCACTAAAGCTTCAACCATTCATCCAGCACAAGGATCAATTCTTGTGCCCGAATCCGGCGCTTATCATTTGGGCCATACGCCCAACGCTTGAACGCCTGCTCAACCCTGCCACAAGAAACGGCCAGAAAGTTTCAAAGGACATTTGGGAAAAATATTCTGCTAAACGGGCTGAGGCTCTGGAGGGGGAATCTCTTCGGCTTTTATCGACTGCCTTTAAGCGAGCAGAAATTCACCAGAATTTGCAATTTGAATTTGAAGACGAAGGGAAGAAGCAATCTGGCGAATTGGATGGACTGGTTATTTATGACAAGACGATGATTCTGGTTGAAGCAAAAGCCGGTAATTTTCCTCTCAAAGCTAGAGGTGGGTTCAGGGAAGCCATTGCTGAAAATCTCAAGAAGCTGGTTGCTGATGCCCACGAACAAGCCTTAAAGGCTAAACGTTTTATCGAAACGAATAAAATTGCCACTTTCCGGCTGGCAAACGGCCAACAACTAAATGTGGATAAAAAACAATTTAGCCAAATTGTTTTGATGACCGTAACGTTGGAGTCTTTAGATGTTTTTTGCACTGGGCCTCACCCGGTTTGATGGACACCTTGGAGGGGCGGTGCGCATAGGTGTTTTAGTTTAGTT
>DASTWL010000029.1 GCA_035765895.1 Verrucomicrobiia bacterium
GGCACCATGTGGATCGGCACGTCGGCGGAAGGCTTGTTGACCTGGCGCGACGGACGGCTCGAACCATGCGCCGGCCCGCCAGGGTATGAAAAAATCATGCCCCACATCGTCTTCGAGGACCGCCAAAACCGGCTGTGGGTCAGCATCGGCAACGGCAAGGTGCTCTGCCGCGAGGCCAGCCATTGGCGGGTGTTCAGCGAGGAGGACGGCCTGCCCTTCGCCTACATCACGAGCCTCGCGCAGGGCGCCGACGGCACCCTCTGGGCCGGTTCGCTCGACGACGGGCTCTACCGCTTCGACGGCCAGCGGTTCAGTGTGCTGCGGCACACCGACGGCCTTTCCGCCGACGACATCCGTTCGTTGTATTGTGACCGCGAGGGCAATCTCTGGGTGGGCACGCGCACGGGCGGATTGAACCGCCTGAGCCGGCGCAAATTGCTGGTCATCTCAGCCCGGCAAGGGTTGACCAACGACTTCACGCGTTCCGTGGCGCAAACGGCGGACGGCACGCTCTGGGTGGGCACGATTGGCGGCAGCATTTATCGCGGCAACCTGACCGGTTTCGAGCCGTTCCGGCCGGATCCCATCGTCTATTTTTACGCGAGCGTCGAATCGGTTCTGGCCACCCCCCGGCAGGGCGTTTGGTGGGGCGGTTCGGGTGCGCTGTTGAACTGGAAAAACGATCGTCTCGCGGGCTGCTATACCAACCTGCCATGGCTGGAAAACGCCTACGTCACCGCGCTGGCCAACGACGGTCTGGACGGCATCTGGGTGGGCACCACCCGGGGCCGCTTGATTCACTGGAACGAGGGCCGCTTTCAGGAATCTCCACGGCGCGTGGCCCGCGCCGCCATCACGGCGCTGGCGCCCGAGCCCGACGGCTCGCTATGGGTGGGCGGACTGGTCGGCGGACTGGTCCGCGTCACGCCGGACGGCGAAGTCGCGGAAACGGTTACCAACGGGTTGTTGAGTCTGGCCATCCGCACGCTGTATCGCGATCCAGATGGCGTGTTGTGGATTGGCACGGCCGGCGGTGGTCTGAGTTTCCGCCGCGACGGTGCCATCTTCAATTTCACCGCCGAACAAGGCCTCGGCGTCCGCACCGTGTCGCAAATCGTGGAGGACGATCACGGCAACCTGTGGCTGGGTTGCAGCCGCGGCATCTACAAGGTCAGCAAAACCGATCTGCTGGAATGCGCCGCCGGCCGGCGCTCGTTCGTGCACGCCAGCTCCCTTGGCATCAATGACGGCATGCTGGCCGAGGAATGTTCCGGCGGATTCTGCCCCGCCGGCTTGAAGACCCAGTCCGGCTTGATCTGCATCTCCACGGTCCGGGGACTGGTCTTCATCAATCCGGACGAAAAGCCCGACCCCGCGCCGCTGCCCCAGCCATTGCTCGAAGATTGTCTCGTCAGCGGCCGGGCCCAACGTCCCGCAACCAACACCATCGCGTCCGGCAACTCCGACGGCGAACCACCGCCGGCCCGGCGCTTGACGGTTGCTCCCGGCGGCCACGACATCGAACTGCACTACACCGCAATTCAATTCTCGGCCCCGGACAAGATCGGCTTCCGCTACAAGCTCGAAGGAATGGATAACGCCTGGACGGAGGCGGGCGACCGCCGCGTGGCGTATTACCCGCACATTCCGCCCGGCGACTATGTCTTCCGCATTCAGGCGTGCAACGCGGACGGCCTCTGGAATCCGCGCTCCACGACGCTGGCCGTCACGGTGCTGCCCTTCTTCTACGAGCGCACCGGATTCCGCGTGGCCGGCAGCCTCGCGTTGCTGGGCCTCTTCGCCGGCGGCGTCTGGTGGATCATGCGCCGGCGTTACAAGGTGCGGCTCGCCCGGCTGCAAATGCTCAACGCCATCGAACGCGAACGGCTGCGCATTTCGAAGGACATGCACGACCAAATCGGCGGCATCCTGACCCAGGTTTCCCAGCTGAGCGACATGGGTCTGAATGAAACGGAGAACGAGTCACAGGTGAAAAACCGGCTCGAGCGCATCGGCAACCGCGCCCGCGTGGCGGTGCAGTCGCTGGACGAAATCGTCTGGGCCACGAACCCGAAGAACGACAACCTCGCCAGCTTTGTGGAATACGTCAGCCGCTTCAGCGACGAATTCTTTGAATACACAAGCCTGCGTTGCTGGCAGGATGTGCCGCCCTCGCTCCCCGCCCTGCCCCTGCGGGCGGACATCCGCCATGACGTGTTTCTGGCCGTCCGCGAAGCGTTCAACAACGCCCTCAAGCATTCGCACGGCACCGAGGTCTGGCTGCGCATTGCCTGCCAGGATCATCAGGTGACCGTGCAGATCGAGGACAATGGCTGCGGCTTCACGCCCGGACAAACCACAACGGGCGGCAACGGCCTGGACAACATGCGCGCCCGCCTGGCCGAAAACGGCGGCGAGGCGCGCGTGACCAGCGCGCCCGGCAAGGGAACCCGGGTGCTGTTCACCTTCCCGCTCGCACCGTAATCCAAACGCCGACAGAACTACCCTGAATGTGGTATGGTCAGGCACATAAATTTTGAGGTATGAACAAACGGAAGGTGGAAAAAGCCATTCAAGTTGCCCTGGTGGAAGACGACCCGAACCTGCGCACGAATCTCGCGGCGATGCTCAACGGTTCGGACGGATTCCATTGTCAGGCGGCGTATCCGGACGCCAAGGCGGCCCTGCGCAACATTCCCGCCAATCGTCCCGACGTGGTGCTGATGGACATCAATCTCCCGGGCATGCTCGGCACGGAATGCGTCCGGCAGTTGAAGGAACTGGCCCCCGGCCTGCCGGTGTTGATGCTCACGGTTTACGAGGACAGCGAGCAAATCTTCAAATCACTCATGGCCGGCGCCACCGGCTACCTGTTGAAGCGCACGCCGCGGGACAAACTGCTGGAAGCCATCCGCGAAGTGAACGACGGCGGCGCCCCGATGTCGCGCCAGATCGCCCGCCGCGTGGTGCAGTTTTTTCAGAAGATCAACGAACTGCCGGGCGACCAGAAAAAATCCGCGGACGTCAGCAACCTGACGGACCGGGAAAGGGAAGTTCTCGCCGCCCTGGCCAAGGGCTATGCCTACAAGGAAATTGCCGACCACCTGAAGATCAGTTTCGAAACCGTGCGCACGCATTTGCGCACGATTTACGAAAAACTGCACGTGCACAGCCGCACCGAGGCGGTATTGAAATACCTGGGCCACTGACGCGGCCCCTGTTTTTCAAGCGATGATGCCCAGCGGCGCGGTGGTTTTCCAATCGCCGCGTGTGAAGTCAGGGAACGCCTGCGGGGCACCACCCTCCGCCTCCGACCTGGCGCTCAAGGGACGCACGGCGCTCCAGAGCGCGCCCTCGTAAACATTTTGATCCAGCGGTTCGCCCTGACGCAGGCACTCGACCATGCGCATGCGCATGATGAAATCCATGCCGCCGTGACCGCCCATCTTCACCGCCTGTTCGCCCATGCGCTTGTAGAGCGGATGTTCAAACTCGGCGTAGAGCTTTTCAAACTCCTCGTCTTCCTTCCATTCGTGATACGAGCCGCGCCCCTCGATGGCCGCACGCGACGGGTAACCCGCCAGCATCCCCTTTGTGCCCATGATCAGGTTGTGCCGTGAGTAGGGCCGCGGACTCGTTTCGTCCCATTGCACCATGATGGTGCGGCCCAGCCGGGTCTTGATGATCTGCGTGCTGAGGTCGCCACACTCGAACTTCATCTTGTTCCACTTGTGGTCCGGCGGAAAATGTTCGCGCGCAAACTCGGCGCGGCCAAATGCCGGGGTGGCAAACGACACCAGGCGCTCGAACATGTCCTCGGTGCGCGCCAGATTCATGTATTGCGCCACCGGTCCCAGGCCGTGCGTGGGATACAAGTTCCCGCCGTTGGCCTGGGAATAATACTTCGTGCGCCAGCTGCCCGTGCCGCGATCCACCTCCATCATCTGCTCCCGCAACGGATGCAAATACGCCGCCTCGCCGTGCAGCAGGTGACCGAGCACGCCCTGGCGCGTCATGTTGAGGAACAACAGCTCTTCGCGGCCGTAGTTGCAATTCTCCATCATCATGCAATGCCGGCCGGTCATTTCGGATGTGTCCACAACGTCCCAGAGGTCCTTCAGCGTGAACGCCAGCGGCACTTCGACAAAGGCATGTTTCCCGGCCTTCATCGCGGCAATCGCCATGGGCGCGTGTTCCTCCCACGGCGTGGCGATGACGACGGCGTCGATGTCCGGGCGCGCCAGCATCTCGTGATACTTGGTCGGCGAACCGAAATACAAATCCGGCCGGCGTTTGCCGAGCTTTTCGACGCCCGCCGCGCTGCGGTTTGCCCAGTCCTCATACAAATCGCAAATCGCGACGATTTCGCTGCCCTCGATCTGTGCCAGTTGCTCCACGTGCCCGCTGCCGCGCGCCCCCACTCCGATGGCACCCCAGCGCACCTTCTCCAATTGGGGCGCGGCGAAGCCGCCCATGTAGCGCGCGCCACTGCGGCGCGGACGGAGGCCCGTGTTTTCAAACCGGATCTGACCCGCGGCCGCGGGCCGGGCCAGTCCGGCGGCCGAGAGACCGGCTCCGACCCAACCCATGGTCTTGAGAAAGCCGCGGCGGCTGAAATGCAGAAATCCTTTTTCCTTCGGGTTCATGATTGGCAATACAGTTGTCGGCGCAAAACCGTGTCGTGGTTGTGGCAGCCGATTGATGACAGTCTGGGCCAGGACGGGCGGCGGCCAAATACCACATTTGGGTGAGCGCCGGACTACTTCCGCTGGACCTCCACCCGTCCATCCGCATCGACCTCGTAACTGAACGTCGCCCGGCTTGCCTTGGCAGCGTTCAAGTGCTGGCCGCTCGCGCTCAATAAGCACACCCGGATTTCACCGTCGGATTTGGCGTTCGGCAGGGAATCCAACGTGATGGAGAACGTGTCGTCCGGCATCACCGTGCCCACGCTGGTGGGCGCGTCGTAATCGCCATGCCCGGTCGGATCGCGGTAGGCGATGACGCCGTAAATCGGCTGGTTGGATTTGAACCTCCCGGCGATGCGCACCGTCCCGTTGGTCACGGTCGTCTCGCATTGGTCCAGCGTGCATTCCCATTTTTCATCGAGCCCCTTCTCCACGTGCGAAAAGAGCGGGTTGGCCGCCAGGGCCAGTGCGTGCGCCAGGGTGAGGAACGATCCTTTGCCCTCGCCGCGTAGTTCCTCGCGCAAATGGCGGTTGCCGTCGCCCATCAGTGCGTGGCCCCGCGTGCGCAGGTCTTCGTCGCTTTGGCTGTTGTGCGGCAACCCGAAACAATGCCCCAGCTCGTGCGCGGTGCCACCAATGAAAATGGAGTTGTAACGGCCGAAGGTGATGTGGCCGTATTGCCGGTCCGTGACCCACCGGTTGGTGACCAGCAAATTTGGGACGGACAACAGGTCGGAATCGAACTGCCAGCAAAAGCCGCTGTTTGCCCAGCCCATGCCGCAGTAAGGGCTGTTGTGCCACGTGTTCGTCCCGTCGAAATGACCCAGACGCGTGAACACCACGACGTGGTTGTTGCGCAGTTCCACGCCGACCGCCTCCATCACCGGCTGAACGTCGTTGCGGATTTCATCCGCCGACTTTGCCTCCGAGTATTCGGACGCGGGATGTTTGCCGGACACGAGATGAACCACCACCTGTCCGGCGGTGTTGGTGTCGAGCGGGATGCCGTCCGAGGGCAGTCCATATTGGCGCATCTGCGTGGCGTAGAACCGGGAAATTGCCTCCAGCACCTGCGTCAGGCGCGCCTGATAATCCGGAGCCGGTGTGCAATCCGTCGGACAAAAATAGGCCACGTGCAGCGCCCGGTGATTGCGCGGCGCCCCCTGCTGATACGCCGCCAGCACCTGTCTGGCATACGTCACGCGCGGATCGGCCGCGGTCGGCCGCACGGCCTCATCCGCCGCCAAAGCCGTCGTTGCCGTCGAACTGCCCGCCAACAGGGCGAGCACCGTGGTGAGAGGAAAGTCCATGATGCGCATGTGAAATCAGTGTTCGTGTCCAAACCGGCATTTTTTGATGAATCGGGAAATCGACGCGGGAGCCAGGTGCGGCATTCAACGGGATTCATCGACCTTCAGCCCGCACGCCTCAGCGGCCCATATTTGACTGGCGGTCCAAATTCCCCAACGTTGCAATCGCCTGGCGCGCCGGCGCGTCGCCTGCCTGCGCCGCCGCCACGAGCCGTTGATACAACTTTCCCGAAGCCT
The DNA here is from genome assembly GCA_035765895.1 of Verrucomicrobiia bacterium. NCBI lineage: Bacteria > Pseudomonadati > Verrucomicrobiota > Verrucomicrobiia > Verrucomicrobiia bacterium. Next base: position 6,236 of record DASTWL010000029.1, read on the forward strand.
CTTCGACGGCTTTGAATTGTTCAGGTTTGAGCTGATCCGGCTGCCGCAGGAGTTGTTTGTAGCCGAGCACCGCAGTCACGTAATCATTCGCCTGGTCCGCCCGCGCCGCGGCATCCCAAGCCTGCTTGAGTTCCGGCATGGCATTGGCAAACACAGCGGCTCCGTCCGTGCCGGACGGGCGGTGGCAACCGCTGAGCAAGGCGCACCCCAACAGGGCAACCGCCAGCACGCGCGCGCCGAACCGAGCGACATCCCAACGTGGTTTGGTCTTCATAAATGAACGCACGAACCGGAGAGGTTTTGTCGGAGGTTGAACGGCGTGGTCTTCATTGTGGTCGCGTGACCGGCTCGATCCAGCCGTTGTGCCACGTCAGCTTCCACAAATCCTCCAGTCGGACCGGCTCCACGTGGCCGTCGGTAAAGCCCACGTTGATCCGCCCAACCATCTTGGCGCCGGCAGGAACGTTTCGCGGTGCACTCGCGGCGTTGCCCGCGCCGTGACGCGCGATTGTCAAACGCTGCATGCCGTTGGCGTCACCGCCGCCGTGCAGGTTGCGCGCCGGGTGATCGGTTTCCAGCGGGCCGCCATCGACCCATGTGGAGTCGCTGAAATATGGCGTCGTGGTGGGGTGCAGGATGGCGGCTTCCTTGTCGTAGTAGAAGCGCGGCGCCGAACTGCCCGCGGACAGCCCGGAATAACACCATGTGTTGATGGCGTAACTCCCATGGTAAGGCGGACCAAACACGCCCCAGTTCCAGGTGTAATCCGCGGTGCCAAACCCAACGTAGGCGGCGTCGCCCTGCTGCACCCACGGGCTGGCATCCTGCGTGGTCGGACAGATGCGCGATTGCGTGATGGCGCTGTAATTGTTTTGCAGACGGCCAATCCAAAGCGCGTATGCGCCGCTGGGGTCGCTGTAGCTGATCAGCTTTCCATCCGCGTCACTGACATACATGGTCATGGCCAGGCCGATTTGCTTGCTGTTGTTCACGCACTGGATGTCCTTCGCCTTGGCCTTGGCCTTGCCCAAGGCCGGCAGCAGCATGGCCGCCAGAATGGCGATGATGGCAATCACCACCAAAAGCTCGATCAATGTGAAAGCACCGACGGGTGACGGTCGGCGGTGGCGCCCCGGAGGCGTTGGACGCGGGCAACGATTCGAGGATGTTTCCACGGCAGTCCGCCCCATGCGGACGCCAAAAAAACGGGTTGAGTTTTTCATGCAAACGGCAGCAGTGTGCCCATTCATGCCAGAATTGAACCGCACGCAACCACGGGCAGACGCAAACGACTGTCCGATGTCAGCGGCTTCAGCTCCTCCTTGGGCAACCCAAGCCGCGCGTGCGGCCCTGCCTCAAGCGGCCGTTTTGTAACAGAGAAGCATGTCCCGCCAAATACCAAGTTTGGGGGAGGAGGCCGCCCTGAATTGTGCGGGGCTTGCGAAGGCTTGTCCGCGGCCGCCGTGCCCTTCAACTTGGGCTCGGCCAAAGGACGGGGCTTCACGCCCAAGCAGTTCAGCCATCTTGCGCTCAGAACGCGCGAGCCGGCAACGATGGACTGCCGATCACGGAGAGTTTTGGCGGCAGACGCCGCTCAACGGCTCAGCAAACTTGAGGTGTGAAAAGCGCTTGTCGCCATTATTTTCCCAGCCTGGCCAACCCGAAACGGTGGTTCGGCGGAGCGGTTCCAGAGGGTTGCTGGCCTTGGCCTCATGGCCATGATCCCGGGCCGGTTGCCGTAGAATCAATGCCTCCGCTTTCGCTCACTGCCTTCCTGGGCATAACGATCGCCGATAATCCCAAACGACTGCCCGCTGGACCAGGCGGCACCTCGAACAAATGTTCACATCACCCTGCCCGGCCATGGATTGAGCGCCAAGCCGGGGAGGTTTCAGGCTGTCGTGGCAGCATCTTTGACGGCATTCCCGGAACCATCGGCTATCTGCGAGGCGCCTCTTTTTTTAAGGCGTCGAGCGCATTCTTTGCCGCCGTCGAACCTTTGGCCGCCGCCTCGTTCATGCGCTGATTCAAACCGTCCAAAGCGGTTTGCACGGCGACAAGTTGCTGGGGGGTTATCGGCTGACTCAACAATGCACGATAATCGGTGCTGGCGCCCAGATAATCGTTGGCCGAGTCCGCCTTCCGTCCGTTTTCCCAAGCCGTCTTGATTTCCGGCTTGGCATCGTTGAAGGCCGCCTTTTCCTGTGCGCTCAATTCGTAGGCGCCGTTGCCGCACCCGGACAAAACAACTCCCGCCACCACCAGCAGCCAGGCATGCAAGACTAGTTTTTTCATGGCCAAAGAATAATCGTCACCGGCCGTTTACCGAACCCGGATTGCACCACACGCTGTTTTTGACGGGGCTTTGCGCCATCTGCGCCCACTCCACATATTTCACGAATTGCACATTGCCGCTGACGCCCATGACAATGCCACCGCTTTTTCCGTGCCGGCGCCCCAAGGCGCCATCCGCCGCGGGATCTGGATAACTCGAAGCATCATTGTAAGCCGTGACGCCCGACGGAGTGTATTCATTGGGCTCCCACCCGATATACGCATCCTGTTTGAACAGGGTCAGCTTAAATCCGGTGTTCTTTGCGCCAAAACCGCAGACTGCGCCATTCCAGACATACGTCGAAAGTTTGTTCGGCCGGGCCACGTAGCCCGGCGCGGTGGTGGACATATCGGTGGGGCACTTGTAAACACCAATGGCTTTGATGTAAGGCCAGAGCAACCCACCCTGATACGCCAGGGCTGGATTCACATTGTAGGGCGCCGCGGAAAGATTCGGCGGGCTGCCCGCACTCCCGTCATAAAGCCATCCCTGGATCCAAGGCGGATTCCAGTTCGGGTGAGGCAGGGTGTCTTGATTGTCTCCCGCATACATGTGTGCCGCCAAAATGATTTGCTTTTCGTTGTTCACGCAGGTGGTCCGTTGAGCCTTGTCCTTGGCCTTGGCCAGGGCCGGCAACAGCATCGCCGCCAGGATGGCGATGATGGCAATGACCACCAGCAATTCAATCAGGGTGAAGGCGGCGGGCTTTGCGGGAGCAATGGAGCGATGGGTTCGCAATGCATTCATGGGTGGGCTTGGTGTCTTGGTTCTTTAGTCAAACTTGGGCGACGACACGACTTTAAATTAAATGCGGCCCTTTAATAATACCACATTTGGGGGGTGACCATCCAATTTTACTGATTCGGCGGCGGGCGCCCGCTACTGTCGCGGCCATGCAGGGCACGCTGAACCAGTTGCAACGCTCCCCCGGAGACCGCGCCCGCTGGCAGAAGGCCCAGGAGCAATTGCTGGGCGGCCGCTTCGGACCGGCGCTGGCGGGTTACCGGGAATTGGCCCGGCGTTACCCCGCGATTCCGGAATTATGGTTTGAACTGGGCAACGCCGCTGCCGGCGAACTGGATTTTGCCCTCGCGAATGAAGCCTACCGCCGCGCCCGCGAACTCGCTCCGCACAACGCCAGTTTGCTCGGCATGATCGGCCAGCAATATCAGGGGCTGCGCCAGCTCGACGATGCCCGCGCCTGTTACGAGCATGCGGTCCGCGTGGCCCCGGATTCCGTGGACGCCCGCATCAATCTCGCCGTCTGGTTCGAAAAGGAGCGCCGGCTCGACGAAGCGTGGGAATGCGTGGAAGCGTGCCGCGCCCGCCATCCGCACGACGACCAGGTCCGCTATTTTCGCGCCTTTTTGCTGCACCGCCAAAAGCGCGCGGCGGAGGCCGAACAGGAACTGCGCGATTTGATCCGTGACGACCCCCAATATCCCTACGTCAAATACGCCAGCCGGCATTTGCTCGGCATCGTGCTGGACCAGTTGGGGCAATACGCGGAGGCGCTCCACTGGCTCCTCGAGGCCAAAGCGCAGGTCCGCACCATCACGGACACCACCCAGCTCGAACGCGCGTATGACGAAACCGACCGGCGGCGGCGCGCGTTGCTGGCCCAGATGACGCCGGACACAATCCGGCACTGGCGCGCCGAAGCCCCGGCCCCGGACGAGCGTTACCAGATTGCGTTTCTGGGCGGACACCCACGTAGCGGCACGACGCTGCTGGAACAAATCCTCGATGCGCATCCCGATGTTCTCGCGTTTGACGAGCCGGTGTCCTTCACGCAGGAAATCGCCAATCGCCTCGCCCCGCCACAGGGCGCGAGCTTGACCGTCACCGCGCTTGACGCGCTGCCCGCCGCGCGCCGCGCCGACCTGCGGAGCCGTTACGTGCGCAGTCTGCTGCGCGAAATCCCGGCCACCCCCACCGCGCGGGTGCTGCTGGACAAAAACCCCTCACCCACGATGTCCCTGAACTTGTGGCTGCGCATTTTTCCCGAGCTGAAAGTCATCATCGCGCTGCGCGACCCGCGGGATGTGCTCATCAGTTGCTTTTTTCTGAACATCATGCTCAACACCACCAACGTGAACTTCCTGAGCCTGGAACGCACCGCGCGGCATTATGCGGATCTAATGGACGTGTGGCTTCGGTTGCGTGAGCTCGGTGGATTCGACTGGATTGAGACGCGCTACGAGGACGTCGTCGCGGACTTGGCGACCGAAGGCCGCAAGGTGACGGAATTTCTCGGACTGTCGTGGAGCGGCGACCAGGAACGCTATTACGAGACGGCGCGGCGCAAGGTGCTTTACGCCCCGACCTACCACGATGTCACCCAGCCGGTTTACCGCCGGGCCGTGGGCCGCTGGCAGCGTTACGCCGAGGCGCTGGCGCCGGTGCAAGCCAGGCTGGCGCCGTATTGCCGCGCGTTTGGTTACGATTGACGATGCCGGCCGGCGCGCCGCTTGTCCCCCTTGAAGTCCCCCTTCATCTCCCCCTTTTGTGGTATTCTAGGGTTTCTTAGCAGCAGATAAGTTGACTTTGAAACTTCTCCCGAGAATTGCGGCGGCGCAGCCGTGCCGCGGCTTTTCATGGGAATGTTGTTCACGAATGAAATCCCCGTTGGGCTCGGTGCCCGCGCCAAACCTGTCCGCCCGCCATATCCGCTGCGAACGGCTGGGGAAGCCGGCCCGCCCGACGGAACAACCCAACCCGCACAAGCAACAAACTAACCCACGATGAAAAGACAACAATGCATACCGCGGTTCGGCAAAGCCCTGCTGGCGGTCCCGGCCGCGGCCCTGATGCTGGGGGCCTCCCAAGCCGCCCAGGTCGGCCTCAACTTCCAGGACAACTACAATGGTTCACCCTACGCGCCGTTAACAGACACATCCGCTTTCGGAATTGCACTGGCCGATTGGATCAATGTGCCGTCAATAGCAAACTCCTCCGGCACCCCCGTCTCCACCAATGCAACCTTCACTTTGCCTGGTGGTCAAAACTTGAGCATGGCTTGGTCATGCAAGAATACCTGGAGTTTGACAGCCTCCATCCCAACGGCAGGTGACAATCAAGTCATCTACGGTTATTTGGACGACACGGATTACGGTTATTCGGTAACCCTGTCCGGGTTTCGCTCCTTTGCTTCCGATTATACGGTAACGACCATTGCATCCACCGACGGCGGGACGGGTTTTGAGAACGTAAATGTATTTTCCGCGACCGAGACGAACACGTTGCAGTATTTGAACAATTTCGTCCCGGACTTTACGTCAAACCTGCGGCCACTAGCCGGCACCAGCACCGTCAGCACCGCATTCGTCACCCTAAACGCCAACGACTCAGTAACGATTCGAGGACTGACAAAAACCAACTCAGATATTCGCTCAACTCTCGCCGGCATTCTCATCTCCTACACGCCGGCGACCAACAATCCGCCCTTGGTGGAGGCCAATCCACAACCACCGGTCGGCGACATCTATCCGGGCGGCTCCTTTGTGCTCGGTTCGTGGGCCTCCGGCGCCCCCACCCTCCACTACCAGTGGCGGCATGACGGCATGGACATCCCGGGCGCCAATTATGCGAACTACACCAACGCCAGCACAGTCGTGAATGACACCGGCGACTACGATGTGGTGGTCACCAACAATTTCGGCGCCGCAACCAGCCTGATGGCCCACGTGACCATCCAGGATGTGGTGGCTCCGGTCATCACCCAGACACCGCGCTCGCAGAGTGTTTATCCAGGGTATCCGGTCAGCTTCAGCGTGGCGGCAACGGGCGGACAATTGGCCTACCAATGGAAATCCAATTCAGTGGCCATCGCGGATGCGACCAACACGACCTACAGCATTCCGAGCGCGAGCGCCGGCGATGCGGCCACTTACACCGTGGACGTCAGCAACCCGGTCGGCCCGACGGCCTCCGCCTCGGCGACGCTCACCGTCACGGTTCCCGCGCCCGGCAGTTACGAAGCCGTCATGGCCCAGACCAAACCGCTGGTGTGGATGCGTTACAGTGAAACGGGCGCCATTGGCCAGGACACCGCCGCCAACACGGGAGGCTCGCTTGGCACCGCTGGCACCGGACTTTATGTCAACGCCACGCACCCAGTCGCGGGCGCAATCGTGGCGAGCACCAACACCGCCGCCGCTTTTAGCGGCTCGAACTCACGCATGTTCGTGCCCTACGCTGCAGAATTAAATCCGACCACCTTTACGGCCGAAGCCTGGGTCAAACCAGCGGCGACCGGCGCCAACTTGTGCGTATTGTCCTGTGGCGACTTTGTGGGCAGCAATCCACGAGCGGGTTGGTTGATTTACCAACAGACCGGCGGCTGGGATTTGCGGACGTATAATTTGAACGGGACCACCACCTCGATGGAAATTTCAGGTGGCGGCGCGCCTGTCGCGGGAAATTGGTATCACCTCGCCGCCACCTACGACGGCACCACGCTTACTCTTTACGTGAATGGCGCCAATGTAGGCACCTTCACCGATGTTGGGGGGCTTTACTACCCCGGCGCTGCCGGGCCTCTATCCGTCGGCAGCCGGGCTGACGGCAATTTCTATTGGGCTGGCACCGTTGACGAGGTGGCTTTTTATGGCACCTCCCTGAGTGCCGGACAGATTCTGGCACACTATCAAAACGGCACGAGCGTTTCTCCCGCGCAGCCCTACAGCACACTGATCGCCAGCGACAATCCGGTTACATACCTGCGACTTGGCGAACCAGCATTTGTGCAGAACCTGGCCACCAACTTGGGCACGCTCGGCTCGGCTTGGGCCGGCGCTTACATCGACAGCGGCAGCAGCCTCGGCAGCCCGCAAATCGCCATCGGTCTGGTGGGCCCACGGCCACCTGCCGCGCCGGGACTGGAAGCCGGCAACGTCGCCGTTGGAATGACGAACGGTTACGTCAGCGTGCCGCAAATGACGGATCTGAATGTGAACACCATCACCGTAACCGGCTGGGTTTACCGGGAAGATCCGAGCAGCGGCAGCGACCTGAGCTTCCTCGCCTGGCTGGGCGATGGCGGCTTCCACATGGTGAACGACGGCGAACTGCGCTACCACTGGAAGGGCGTCAAATGGGAATTCAGCTCCGGCCTGTATGTTCCGGCCGAACAGTGGACCTTTGTCGCTCTCGTGGTTGAGCCAACCAAGGCGACGTTCTACATGTCCGATGGCGGGGTGTTGCGCTCGGCCGTGAACACCAGCAGCCACGCGGCGTTGGCGGTGAGCACGCCCGTTGAATTTGGCGCGCAACCCGGACGCTCCGACCGGACCTACATTGGGCGGCTGGACGAATCCGCCGTTTACAACCGCGCCCTCAGCCAGAGTGAAATCAACACGCTGTTCATGGTGGGCACGGGCGCGCCGCTGGAATTGGGACTGGCGCCCGGCGGCATCATCGAGGACACCAAGCCCGCCGGCACGCTGCATCATGGTGTGAATGTCGCCGTCAGTTGCATCTGGACCAACGCCATCCTGGACGCCAACGGCACCAACCGGCTGGGCGTCGAGCAGTTCAGCACGGCCACGCCGAGCCAGATCGTGACCCCCGCCAACCCGGACTTCAATTCGACGGTGGGCACCTTCACGTTCTGGATGCGGGCCAACGCCCCGATTCCCGGACCCGGCACTGAAGCGGCCATGTTGATCGACCGGCGCACGTCCGGCACAGGCGCTCAAGGAACCGTCATCGCGTTGAACGACAGCGGCGCTTTGGAGGTGCAGTGCGCCGGCGGCGCCAACAGCTTCAGCGTTGGCTACCTGCCGGACAACAACTGGCACCACGTTGCCGTCAGCTACGACCAGTCCGCCAGCGGCGCCATCGCGGTTTACATCGATGGCGTGCTGCAACTCAGCAATCCGAACTCATCCGCCTGGTCGTGGTCGGCGAGCCAGGAAATCGAACTGGGACGCTCCCACGACGGCTACTGGAAGCGTTTTGACGGACAGATGGATGATTTCCGCATCTACAACCGCGTGTTGTCGGACAGCGAAGTCGCTTCTGTGTTTGCCAGCGATGCCATCGTTGACGCGAATGCGTTGAAGCTGCGCTACAACTTTGACAACACCGGCATCGGGCAGACCGTCACCTGGCCCTTCGGCACACTGCAAAGTTCGCCCACATTGGGGCCGTCTGCGGTTTGGACGCCCGTCACCGGGGCCACCGCACTGGCGTTCCCCTTCCTGCCCACGAACGTGCCGTCGCTGTTCTTCCGCGCCACGCCTTGATCCGGCGGGCGGTTGACAACCGAAGAAATCAAAAACGGCCGGGAACCATTTCCCGGCCGTTTCTTTTTCCAATTTCGTTGGGTGCCGCCCATCAACCGGGTTTGCCGCCCGCCGAGGTTTCCTCGTGCTCCCAGCGGTCCACAATCCGCTGCACGCATTCCCGCACCGACAACCGGTCCGTGGCCAGGTCAACCTCCGGTCGCAAGGGTGGTTCGTAGGGTGCCGAGATGCCCGTAAAGTCTGCCAGTTCGCCGGCCCGTGCCCGGGCGTAGAGCCCCTTCACATCGCGGCTTTCGCACACGGCCAGCGGCGCGTTGACAAAGACCTCGATGAAATGGCCCGCCGGCAGCCCCGCTCGCACGGCATCGCGGTCTGCGCGATAAGGGGAGATGAAGGCCACGATGCAAATGATGCCGGCATCGGCGAACAAGCGCGCCACTTCACCGACCCGGCGGATGTTTTCCCGACGGTCGTCGGCCGAGAAGCCAAGGTTGCGATTCAAGCCATGCCGGATGCGGTCGCCGTCGAGCACATAGACCTGTCGTCCACGGCGAAAAAGCTCCGCCTCCAGTTCGCGGGCAATCGTCGTTTTGCCGGCGCCGGACAATCCCGTCAGCCAGATGACCCCGCCGCGATGACCGTTGCGCGCCGCCCGCTCGGCGGCGCTGACCTGGCTTTCACACCTCTGCCGGAGATTGTTCATTTCGGTAGCCGGAGATGCTTTGCGCGGGCAAAGATCATGATGATGCGCGGCCATGCTGCCGCGCCCCCGGGAAACTTCAAGATTCCATTGCCTGCATGTTTAGCTTCCGTTGCGATTGCATGAGGCGCGCGATTTGTGACAAACTGAACGCCAGTTTCCCATGCACTCCCCCATTCGTGGTATGGAACACAAGAACACCGCTGCGTTATTACTGACCGGGCACGTCAAAAGGAGGCTGACGTGTTTACGTGAACCGGCAGTCATTTGATGGTGATTGCAAAAACCCGTTGCCCGAACTACCCAATACAACAAATGAAACGAAAGCTATTAACCCCGCGACTCAAGACCGCGCTGGCCGCCGTGCCGGCGGCCGCATTGATGCTTGGTGCCAGCCAGGCGCAAACCACCGTCGGCATCAACTTCTGGGGGGCGTTTGGCACTTACGGCTACGGCGGCGCTCCCGTCACCGCCACCGCCTTTGGCGTGGATGCCACCAACTGGTTCACGACGCCCGCCAGTGATTACCAGACCGCCGCCAACGGTGATTTAACGGCGGGTTCGCTCAGCGTCAATTGGAGTGCGCCGAACACCTGGATTTCCTCCCTGGAAGGTGATACGAATTCCCCTGCCGGAGCTTGGAATTCCCCCCTGCCCGGCGACCCCGAAGTCTTGTGGGGTTACCTCGATGACGGGAACGGCGTGTTTCAGGCGCCGGCCGCCACGATTTCCGGCTTAAGCACCGTGTTCCCGCACGGCTATGTCATTCAAACCATCGCCGCCGAAGACGCCAACCCGATGACGTTCGCCAATGTGAACGTCAATGACGGCGTGACCGCCGACGTGTTGACCTACCCCTACATCTGGCATCCTTACGACTGGTCTGGACCGGTCGATGGGGCCGCCAAAGGCACCGCCGGCTTGAGCTTCAAGAGTGTTGAATTCACCGGCGACGTGCTGAGCCTGCAATGCGACCTGAAAGGAACGACCGGCACGCGGTCGGTGTTGTGCGGGTTCATCATCACCGACCAGCCGATCGTAACGCGATCGGCCACCAACGATGTCGTGGTGGCCAGCAGCACGCCTCTGATTTTGCCGCCGGCCAGCATAATCGGTGTGGGCCTAACCTACCAATGGCGGCTCAACGGCACGAACATCCCTGGAGCAACCTTTGCGTCCTATACGAACAATTCGGCAGCCGCGACCGACAACGGCGTGTATGACGTCGTCGCCGCCAGCAGTTTTTATCCTTCAATGATCGTTACCGGCGCGGTGGCCAGCGTCACGGTGGTTCCTCCACATGTCTCCACCTGGGATGCGGACACCGCAACGACCGGGGCGCAGGACGGCTCCGGCACGTGGACCTACGCCGGCATGAACTGGTGGGTGGATTCAATGGACTACAACTGGAACGCCATTGACTCGGCCATCTTCGGCGTCGGCGGCGCCGGACCTTACACCGTCACGCTTGGAACCAACATCGTCGCCAATGCGCTGACGTTTGCAAGCGGCGGTTACACGCTGACCAACGCGGCCGGTGAAACCCTCACCTTGCAAGGCACGAACACCATCACGGCCAACGCGGATGCCACCATCAGCGTCCCGCTCTCGACGGGCACCAACACCTTCACCAAAGCCGGGGCTGGAGCCTTAACCCTGGTTGGCAGCTTTACGTCCGCCAAGACCGTGGTCAACGCGGGCACACTGGAGGTGCAATCCAAGAGCGGCGACTCGTCTTATGTCGTGACCAATGGCGCCACGTTGAAGATTGGCTACAGCACCGGCGGCGGTTACGCGGCGACCGGCCTGCAACTCTACGGCGATGGCACCGCGGCCACTTCCGGTCTCTATTTGAAGGGCGGCACCAGCTACAATGTCAGCGGTGGCGTGGTGATCAATGGCGCGCCAACCACCATCCGGACCTACGGCACCGGCGTCGCGTCCTTCAACATTTTTGACATCGGCAGCAACCCGGGCCTGTCCACGACCGCCGCCGCCTCCGGTTCAATTGTTGACAGCAACATTCAGATGGTCCGCGGTGGTTACGGCATGGTCATCACCACGACCCCGGGCGCCAATACGACCACCGGCGACCTGATCCTGAACGGCCCGTTGAACATCGACTTCAACAGCTTCTCCGGCGGTTTGAACAAGAAGGGCACCGGATCGCTTCGCTTGAATGCGATGGCCACGAGCACCAATTCCGGTCTGCGCCTGCTCGCGGGCTCGGTCATTTGCGGCACCAACGATTGCGTGGGCACGAACGCCTTCCTCGACGTGCGCGCCGGCGCCACCTTCGACCTCAACGGTTACAGCCAGAGCGTCAGCAACGCCGCGCTCAACGGCACGCTCAGGATGTCTCTTAACAAGGGCGGCACGCCGAACAGCACCGTGCTGACCTGCTGGGGCAACACGCTCAGTTTGGGCGGCAGTCTGGTGGTGACGAATCTCGGGGCCGCTCCGGCGCTCGGGGAAAGCTACACCCTGTTCAACGCCCCGCTCGGCCTGGCCGGCGCGTTCACCACCGTCACCTTGCCCACGCTGGCAAACGGTCTGGCCTGGGAAGACGACCTGGCCGTGGACGGCACCCTCAAGGTCATCACGGGCTCGACGCCCCCGTCAATCGTGACGAATCTGCCGACAAGCCTCTATGCCTATGCCGGCTCCAGCCGCACCCTCACGGTCGTGGCCACCGGCGACCCGGTGCTGCATTACGTGTGGAAGAAGAACGGCACCATCCCCGTCGGCACGGACAGCCCGAACTTGGTGCTGAGTTCCCTCACGGCCGCTGATGACGCGGATTACTCCGTCACCGTCACCAACAATTACGGACCGGCGCCCAGCGTCACGTGCCATCTGACGGTGGCCACGCCCGGGGTCGCCGCCAGCGCGGCGGTGCAGGACAGCCCGCAGTCGCTCTGGCCGCTGAGCGAAGCCGCACCCAGCACGGCGTATGATTACCTGGGCGAGCACGACGGCCTCCAAGGCGGCGCTTTGACGCTCGGCGTTGCGGGCCCGCGGCCACCGGCCTATCAAGGGTTCAGCGCCGGCAAGACGGCGTATCTGTTTGATGGTGCCACAGCGTTCATCGATTGCGGCACCGGCCCGTCGCTGTCCGGCACCACGGACTTCACGCTGGAAGCCTGGATTCAGACGACCAACACCGTGACGTCCGGCGTCATCCTCCAGCAGCGCGATGCGGACGGCTACAACGGCGAGTATCAGCTCCTCGTCAATCCCAACGGCACGTTGCACCTGCTGGTTTACGGCAACAACACGACGCAGGTGGACTTCAATTCGTCCATCACGTCCAAATTCGTGAACGACGGCGCCTGGCATCATGTGGCGGCCGTGCGCGCCGGGACCACCTGCACGCTCTACATCGACGGCGCGCTCGTCGGTTCGGCCACCGGCACCTTGGTGCCATTGCTCAACACCATCAAGACCGTCATTGGTGCGGACATCCGCAACAACAACACGTTCTTCAACGGTGCGATGGCCGACGTGGCTGTTTACAACTCCGCTCTGGCGGCGGCGCGCATTGCCGATCACGCGGTCAAAGGCGTGCTTGCCAACAATCCGTTGGTGTTGAGCCAGGTCGCCGGCGGCCTCATCGAAGATTCCAAACCCGCCGGCACCCCGCATCCGGGCTTCAACTACGGAACCGCCTGGTTGAGCAGCAGCACGGATGCGAACTCGGTTCTGCGCAGCGGCGTGCAGCAGTTCGTGAACGGCCGGCAACTCGTCATCCCGCCCAGCCCGGACTTCGACACGACCAACGGCACGATCATGTTCTGGGTGCGGGCGAACGCGCCGCTCCCCGGCCCGGGCACCGAAGCCGCCATGCTGGTTGATCACCGCACGACCGGCGCTGGGGCTAAAGGAACGGTCATCGTGCTGGCCGATGGTGGCGGCATCAAGGTGCAGTGCGCCGGCACGGCCAACAACTACACGGGCGGTTATGTGGCGGATGGCAACTGGCATCACGTCGCCGTCGCCTACGACCAGGCTGCGGGCGGGTCCATCACCCTGTATGTGGATGGCGTGAACAACGGCGCTAATCCGAACACCGCCACGTGGAGCTGGCCGACCAACCAGCAGATTGAACTCGGCCGGTCCCATGACAACTATTGGCGGGCGTTGGACGGCCAGATGGACGACTTCCGCATCTACAATCGCATCCTGAACGATTCGGAAGTTGCCTCGGTGTTCAGCAGTGATGCCATTGTGGACACGAACGCCCTGCAGGTGCGCTACAACTTCGGCAACGCCACCGGCGTCGGCCAGAGTTTCAGCTGGCCCGTGGGCCAATTGCAGGCCACGCCGTCACTGGCACCCGCCGCGTGGGCGCCGGTCAGAAGTGGCAACACCAGCGCCGCGTGGCGGCTGCCTTCCGGCGTGCCGACAACGACGAACTCCGCGTTGTTCTATCGCGTCGGGTTCTGACGAAAGCGTTATTACGATGCGCGGCGGCCGGAGAGCGATCTCCGGCCGCTTTTTTCACACTTTTTTCCGGTTCGTGCGGAGTTGGGCGTCGGCGTTGACCTTGCCAGCGCTGCCGTCTCCCTAGAATGTGGTATGGCCGCGCGCGGTCGTCGCTTCTAAAGTTTTTCCCTTCAAATCATGAGTTTCCGCCAACCACCTCTCAAGCCCTGGCGTGCCGCCCTGTTTTGCGCCGTCGCCGTCCTGCCGCTGGCCGCCCACGCCCAGTATCACGCCTACAATGTGTCCAGCGGTTCGGACTGCATTGTGCAGGAATATCGCTCGGTCAATGTTCCTCCCGGCATCTACGACGCCATTCACGAAGAAACGCACAGCAGTTCCGATGGCGGCTCGGGCTACTTTTACGGCGGTTTCACGCACCAGAACCAGGGGGGCGCGAGCACGCTGGTGCAATACGTTTGCTGGCCGGCGAACGGCGGCTTTGCGCCCTACTCGCAGCAGATTCCCGTCTTCGCCGGCACCAACATGGTGGGCTACGCGCAAATCGGCGAGGGCAGCAGTTGCGCCATCAAGGGCTTCTGGCCGCAGTTTGACGCCAACTTGTGGTATCGCGAGGCGGTGCGGTATTGGCAGCCGGCCAACGGCACCCCGCATCTTGGCTACCAGGGCATGTGGATCAAGGAACCGGTCAGCGGCAACTGGTATCACGTCGCGACCTTCCTGTATCCGTTCGCCGTCACGGGCGTGAACGGCATGAGCGGATGGCAGGAAAACTTCACCGGCTTCAGCGGCGATTACAAGGTGGCCCACGCGGGCGGCTACTATCACAAGAACGGCGTCTGGCAGCGCGCCAACAGCATCAATTTCACCTCGGGCGGCTACACCTACGCCAACACCGATGCGACGTTCGCGACCAGCTTTGCGGAGTCGGACGTCGGCCCCAGCTTCACGGGTTCGTATAACAACCCGCACACGGTCACGCTGACGGACCAGCCGGCCGCACCGGTCTTCGACCCCATTGTCGTCAGCAGTTCCAGCGCGCGCGTCCACAATTCCCAGTTGCTCGTGCAATGGGATCTGCCGCTGACGAGCTCGCCCCAGCTCGGCTACACCATCGAAGTTTTTGACAACGCGGGCTACACCGGCTCGCCCGTCGTGACGTTCACCGACCGCGAACCGGAGACGCGACAGAAGCTGTTAAACATCCCGGGCGTCGCCACCCCCTACGTCCGGCTGACCATTTCGGACATTTTTTTCAACACCAATTCGCCCATCCTGATCACCCCAACTACGCCCGCACTCAGCCCGGCGGTGAATGCGACCGGAACGGTCGCCGGCCTCGCCTACCAGTATTTCCAGGCGTCCTCCGGCAACTGGACCACCCTGCCCGACTTCGCATCGCTCACGCCCAAGCGTCGCGGTGCCGTGAGCTTTCCGGACGCCAGCCCGCGGCAACGGCGCGTGAACTACAGCTTCACCTACACCGGCTACCTCACCGCACCGAGCGACGGGCTTTACGCCTTCACGTTGCATTCGGGCGATGGCAGCAAGCTGACCATTGATGGCACAACGGTCATTGATTTCGACGGGTTGCACGATTCGACCCAGTTCAAGAGCGGCAGCATCGCGCTGGCGGCAGGGAAACACTCGTTTGCACTGCAATTCTTCAAGGGGGCGGCCAATCCGGTGAACACCACCGCCTACACCGACGGCCTCGGCCTGGCGTGGGAAGGCCCCGGCATCGCGCCGGCGGATGTGCCCGCCTCGGCGTTCTCGCGCATCCCGAGCGGCAGCGAACCGGCCATCACGCTCAATGCGCCCGCCAACAACGCGACGTTGCTCAACACCGCGCCCGGCCTGAGTGCCTCCGTGACTCCCAACGGCGCGACGATGAACAGCGTCCAGTTTCTGCTGACCGACTACTATTCCTACTACGCCCGCCCAAACCGCGGGGTGGATTACGTCATCAGCCAGGACGCGCAGGCGCCCTACGCATTCAATGCGATGATCTGGACAGCGCCCACAAACCTCGTCCGGGCGCGGCTGATTTATGACGGCACCAACACGATTGATTCGGAACCGGTCAGCATCGCCACCACCAACGCGTCGTTGGCGCCGTGGTATTGGTCGCCCCTGGAAATGCATAATTACCCCTCCGGCGCGGGCATCCAAAACGGCACGCTGAGCCTGCTGGGCGACGGCATGAACCTGCTCAGTCGCCAGGTCACTGGAGATTGCACCCTCATTGCGCATCTGGCCGGCATCACGCCCAACACCACGGGCCCGGAGGGCATTTCTCCCGGCAGCGACTGGCGCGCGGGCATCATTCTGCGCGGCACCACCAACACGACCATCGGTCAGCCGTTGGGCGATGGCAGCTCCACCCGGTTTGCGGCGTTGTTCAGTTCCGTGGGCGGCGGCACTTATTTCGAGGATGACACGATGCGCAATGGCAACGGCGATGCGAACCGCTGGTCCGCCAATCTCGGCGGCGGCAACCAGTGGTATAAACTGCAACGCACCGGCGACACCTTCACCAGTTTCGTCTCGATGGACGGATCGAGTTGGACGCAGGTGAACCGCACCAACCTCGCCAACTTCGGCGCCACGATTTACGCCGGCATGTTCATCCATTCCGTCCAGTCCCTGAATCCCAACCTTCACCAGGCCAGCTTCGACGGCATCAGCCTGATCGGCACCAACGTCATCGGCGGCGCCAGCATCACGGTCAGCCCCGCAACCAACGCGGTGATTGGCGGTCTGCCGGCCACATTCACGGCTGCGGTCATTGGCCCGGCACCCGCCAGCTACCAATGGCAACGCAACGGCACCAACCTCAGCGGCGCCACCAACGCGAGCTATGCGATTCCCAGCGTCGGTGACAACGACGCTGGCGACTACACGGTGACGGCCGACGGCGTTACCAGCGCTGCGGCGGTGCTGCTGGTTTCCGCGCCCGCGGGATCCGGCATTTGGACCAACGGGAACGGCGGTTCCTGGACCACGAGCGGCAACTGGAAGGCCGGATCGATTGCGGGCGGGATTGATGCAGTGGCCGACTTCAGCACCTTGAGCCTGGGCACCAGCCCAACCGTTTCGCTCAACGGCGCCCGCACGAATGGCACGCTGGTCTTTGATGATCTGAACCTCGCGGCCCCGCACAACTGGACTTTGAACACCGGTTCGGGCGGCCCGTTGACGCTGGCCGTGAGCAGCGGCACGCCCAACCTCGCGGTCAAGGCAGGCACCACGACCCTCAGCGCCGTGGTCGCCGGCACGCAGGGCTTCACCAAGACTGGCACGGGTCAGTTGACCTTGAGTGGCGCCAGCACGATCACCGGCCCCCTCAACGTGAACGACGGCACGCTGGAAGTTCAGAACAAGTCCGGCGACACCCCCTACGCCGTTGCGCCCGATGGCACGCTGAAGCTGGGCTACAGCACCGGCGGCGGCTATGCCGACACCGGGCTCACCATCAATGGCGCCGGCGCGAACGCCCCGACCGGCTTCCATCTCGCCGGCGGGACGAGTTACAATGCCAGCGGCCAGATCGCCCTGCTGACGGCTCCAACCACGATTCGTCAATATGGCGCCGGCTACGCGAGCATCGGCACGTTCGACATCACCGGAAACGGACTTTGGTGCAGCGCCTCCGCGTCCGGTTCCGCGAGCGATGCCAACGTCCAGTTCATCAGCAAGGGCTACGGCATGTCGGTCTCGATTGATGCCGGCGCCAGCACCGCCACCGGTGATTTCACCATCAACGGGCCGCTCAACGTGGGCAGCCTTGGTTTCTACAAGCGCGGTGGCGGATCACTCGTGCTGAAAGGCGCGGCGGCGTCCGGCAATGCCGCCGTCAAAATTCAGGGAGGCACCGTGATTTGCGGCGTAACCGATTGCCTCGGCACGAATGCCAGTGTGCCCATCTCCACCGGCGCCACGCTGGACTTGAACGGCTTCAGCCAGACGATTTCCAGCGCCAGCCTGGGCGGCACCTTGAAACTCTCGCTCAACAAGGGCGGCTCGCCCGCCAGCAGCGTGCTCACGACGACGGACGGCAATCCACTGACCCTGGGCGGCACACTCATCGTTGCCAACATCAGCACGAATGCCTTCGCCGCGGGCGACACGTTCACCCTTTTCAATGCGGCAGGCTACGCGGGCGCCTTCAACAGCGTCACCCTGCCGCTATTGCCCGGCGGTTTGATCTGGAACACCAACAACCTTCCGGCTGACGGAACGATTTCCATCACGACCAATGGCTTGAGCGTCTGGGACGGCGGCGGCGCCAACGCGAACTGGAGCACGCCCGCGAACTGGACGGCCAGCCTCCCCGCCAACGGCGATTCGCTTGTGTTTCAAGGCGCCCTGCGGCCGGGCAACAACAACGATCTGCTCAGTGGCGTGGGTCAGGTGGTCTTCAACAACGGCGGGTTCACGCTCACCGGCAACGCCGTGTCGCTTCAGTGGGGACTGGTCAACCAGACGGGGAACAACAACTGGGGCATCAGCGCCACGCTGGCCGCACCTCAATCGTTCGTGAGCAGCAACGGCACGCTCACCCTCAGCGGCGCCATCAACAACGGCGGCTACGACCTCACGCTGGACGGAGCGGGCAGCCAGTCCATTTCCGGCGTCATTTCGGGAAGCGGCCGGCTGATGAAGAACGGCCCGGGCACCGTTTCAATTTCCACCCGTGCCACCTACACCGGCGGAACCGTCATCAACAGCGGCACGCTGAATCTGACCGGGGGCGGCGGCGGCAGCGGGCCCATTCGCGGCGCCGTCACGGTCAACCCCGGTGGCACGTTGCAAATCAGCACCGGCGATGGCTTCGGCTACAACGCCGACAGCACGGTCATCAATCCGTTGAACATTGTGGGTGGCACCGTTTATGTAAGCAGCACCGGCAATCAGACTCTCGGCAACGCGGCCATCAACCTGACCGGCGGAACCATCACCGGCGTCTCCAATGGCAACCTGGACTTTTTTCAAGGGAACTCGACGCTCAACACGTTTGCCGCCGGCACCACGGCAATCATCAGCGGCGTGCCCTTGTCACCCTTGCGTCAGGGCAGCACCACGTTCAACGTCGCGGCCGGCACGACGCCCTCGGGCATTGACCTGGACATTTCTTCCGTGCTGCGCACCTCGCCAAGTGGCGACGCCGCCAATGCCGTGCTGATCAAGGCCGGCACCGGCACGCTGCGCCTGACAGCCGCCAACACCTTTTCCCGCCCCGTCAACGTGATGGCCGGCACCCTGTTGGTGAACGGCTCCCTGACTTCCGGCAGTTCCGTGATGGTTGCGCCCGGCGCCACGCTCGGTGGCACGGGCGTGCTCAACGGCGCGGTGACGAACAACGGCACCCTGACGCCCGGCAACTTCGGCATCGGCAGACTGACCATCAACAACAGTCTCCTGCTGTCGGGCACCGCTGTCATGGAAATCAGCAAAACCGGCAGCGTTCGCACCAATGACCTGGCATCGGTCAGCGGCACGCTCACGCAGGGCGGCACGCTGGTCGTCACCAACCTCGGGCCCGCAGCGTTGGCGGCGGGCGACAGCTTCAAGTTGTTCAATGCCGGCACATGGATGGGTGAATTCACGAACGTCAACCTGCCGCCGTTGGCCAGCGACCTAGTCTGGGACGCGTCCGCCTTGGCGACCAGCGGAACCATCCTCGTCGTCGCCGCACCACAGTCGATCCCGCCCGGGATCACCGGCCTGGGTTGGTCGGCCGGAGCTGGCTTCAGCCTGACGGCCACAGGCGGTTTCAACGAAGCGTATGTGCTGCTGGCCACCACGAACTTAAGTTCCGCGACATGGCTGCCGCTAAAAACGAATCAGGCGGATGATGGCGGCGCGGTGCAATTTGCCGATCCCGACGCGACCAACCATCCGCAGCGATTCTATCGTCTGGGAACGCCTTGATTTGCTCCGTCGGGGCCGGCGGGACTTCGGAAACCTCAGTTCAGCAAGGCAAGCATCAGCATCTCGTGGCGTTAGTTTGACGCGTGTTTTGCGCGCCGCGCGGCAAACGCACGCACGCCGGGTTCGAGGAAACGTTCTACCCCGCAAACGGCTTCGTCCTGAGATAGAGGCGGAAGTCCTTGATGCGGCCATGGTCGCTGTCCTGTCTCGGCAGCAGCCGGACGCCGGACAATTCATGCTCCGCACCCAGATCAATGACCAGCGTGTGCGGGTGCTTGGGATGCGGCGCGCTCCACAGGGTGTGCCAGAACGTGTCGCGGTCCCCATCGATGGCCAGTTCGGCCTGGTCGCCTTCGGCGAAGTTTTCCTCGCTGTCCGCGTAAAGGATTTTCCAGCCCTTGTGCCCGACCGACTGCCCTTCCGCGTTTAATGCGTCCAACTCGGCCAGCGTGGTGAACTCATCGCCGTTTTGCGAGGAAAGCGCCACCAGGCAGAGGTAGCGCCCCCGCCGGGCGGAAAAGCGAATTTCCTGCGCACTCGCACCAGCGGCCAGCGAACCTTCCTTGACCAGGTCCGAGGCTTCGAGTTTTGGAGCGGGCGTGTTTTTGCGACCGGGTGCGTTGTCGTCGTTGTTCAACTGGTCAAGAATGGGCGCCGCCAGTCCGCTGATTGCCGGCGTGCCGTCCTTGATTTGCTCGAACACCACAACGTCGTTGCGACCCTTTTTGAGCCAGGCTCCCGGCAGATACAGCGTTTGCTGCGGTCCAATGTGCCAGTAGCGGCCCAGATTGTGACCGTTGACGATGACGATGCCTTTGCCGCCGCCGCGCAAATCCAGGAACGCGTCGCCGAGCTGGGACAGCTCAAACGTTCCGTGATAAACCGCCGGCGCCGCAGGCGCCGTCCCCGACTTGAAGCGGAGCTGCGAAAGATCATCGAACGGAAACTTGAACATCTCCCAGCCGGTCAGTTCGCGGCCGTCCAGGGTGACGGATTCGGTGATGCCCTTGCGATTGTCGGGTATCTGCCCGCCGTAATTGATGCGACCGCCGTTTTCGACGAGGATGTCGAGTGTGCCGGACGATTCCGGAATGTTGAGTTCCAAGGAATCCTGCCGGTAACGCCGGTCCAGCACGCCCACCCGCCGCCCATTGAGGCACACCACGGCGTAATCGCGGAGTTCCTTGATCTTCAGCAAGCCGTTCGCCGGCCCCTTGATCTGGGTGCGATACAACACATAACCGTATCCTTGATTGAGATCTTCAAAGCTCAGCGGCCGCTCGGCTTTTACCGGCGTGCCCAGTTCGTCAAACAAGCTTGCAGCCCCGGTGAGGGCGATGGGCGGAATGGTGATGACCGGCGTGGTGGGCGGAACGTCCGGCAGCGTTTCCCCCGGCGCCAGATGCCGCGCCAGCACCTCGCGCAGCGCGAAGTATTTCTTCGTCGGCCGGCCCATTTCGTCCATGGGCGAATCATAGTCGTAACTGGTCGGCTGCGGCTGGAAGCGCCCGCCAAAGTTGGCGCCGTTCATGAAGCCGAATGAGGTGCCGCCGTAGATCATGTAGTAGCAGAACGAAACATTGTTCGTCAGCTTCCAGGCGGTTTCACGGACGAGACCGGGAATGCCCACGCGCGCGTGCGGCTCACCCCAGTGATCCAACCAGCCGGGATAAAACTCGGGCACGAAATACGGACCCTGCGGACGATATTTGCCGATTTCCTTGAAGATGCCCGGGCCGCTGCCGCCGTTCAGTCCCGGCAAGACATCCGGCAGGGAGCCGTTTGCCATCATCTGCCCGCCGCCATCCGCCGTAAACAACGGCACGTCAAAACCCGCGGCGCGAATCATGTCCCGAATCTTCCCCATGTAAACGTGATCGCCGCCGTAGCTGCCGTATTCGTTTTCCACCTGAACCATGATAATGGGGCCTCCTTGGGTGATTTGCAGCGGGGCGAGCTGTTCACCGAGCTTTTTCAAATACGTTTCCGACGCCGCCAGAAAACGCGGATCCTGGCTGCGGACCTTCAAATCGTGCGGCTTCAGGAGCCACCACGGAAATCCGCCAAACTCCCATTCCGCGCAACAATACGGTCCGGGACGCACAATCACCCACAGCCCTTCCTTTTGCGCCAGCCGCACGAACTCCGCCATGTCGCCATCGCCGTGAAAATTGAACTCGCCCTCGCCCGGCTCCAGTTGATTCCAGAACACGTAAATCGAGACGGTATTCAACCCCATGGCGTGAATCATCCGCAGGCGGTCCGCCCAATACTCATGCGGCACCCGCGCCGGATGCATCTCGCCGGCCTTGATCTGAAAGGGCTTGCCGTTCAGCAGAAACGCTGAATCGCCCACCGTGAAGGTGTCCTTGGCCACTGCGCCCGCCCCCCACGCCAGCCAGGCGCAGGCCAGCACGACCGGCCAACTGAACGAACAGAATATTTTTTTCATGTCTGCGTGAACTGTTGCGAAGACGCCCAGCCTCCAGGAAATGGTGAACACAGGGCGCCGTGAACCGCACGCTAGCATCACGGTTCGGCCGGCGGCCATACGCAATTTGGGTGAGGACCACACCCTAACCGCCGTCTTTCGGGGAGAGTGACCACGACGCATTGACGTTCATCGTCGCCGCGCCGCGCCGGAATCATTTCGTTTTCACCCGCAGCACGGTCACAGAAATGGGAGGAAACGCATGCGTGAATTGCGGACTGCTAATGGTAAACGTGGACAGCTTCGGCGCGACGGCTTGCGGCTGTGCGAATGAGTTTTCATCCGTCAAATGCGCGGCGGTCAGCAGGACGGCCTGGGCCGGGCCCGTCACGCGGGTCTGGCCCGCGAGGTCAAGCGTGCCCGCCACGGTTCGCGCCGAAGCGTTGACCACCTTGACGATGACTTCCCGCGTCGCCGTGTCGTAAGCGGCACTGGCAAACAGTTGCGGCACGTCACCGTCCTGCAATTCAGGCGCGTCGAGCGTGACCGGCAGGACGACGTCGCCCCGGTTCCGGCTGAACAGTTGTTGGACGTAATAATTGGGCGTGCCGTAAACGTGCAGGTTGTTCACCCAGATGAGGTCGGGCGTCCATTGCCAGGCATCCACGTTGGCAAAGAGCGGCGCGTAACTGGCCATGCGCACGACATCCGCGTTGCGCTCCAGCCCGGTCATGAACGCCGCCTCCGACAACGCGCATTCCCAGGTGTTGCGGTTTTCCGGACTGCCGGTGTTGACACTTTGCGCGGCGTATTCACCCATGAAAACTTTCGGTCCGCTGCGGTCATAATCGTCATAACGGGTCGCAGCCTTGAAGAACCAGTCCGGTCGGGCGTAGCTGTGTTCGTCCACAATGTCCGGACGCAGCTCGCGCCACTTGGACCAGAGGAATTTGAAGCGGTCGTCCGCCGGCGACGGTCCCGCCGCGACGACGAGCGAAATCTCCGGATGCTTTTCCTTGAGCACCCGGGCAAAGGCCGTGTAGCGCTCGACGTATTGTGGTCCCCATTGCTCGTTGCCCACTCCCAGCAGTTTCATGTGAAACGGCGCGGGATGGCCCATGGCGGCGCGTTTGGCCCCCCACTCGCTGGTGGCCGGGCCGTTGGCGAATTCAATCAGGTCCAGCGCGTCCTGGATGTATTGGTCAAGCTGGTCGGGCGGGCAAAGCTCCCCGGAGTTGAACTGGCAGGCCATGCCGCAATTCAGAATCGGCAGCGGCTCCGCGCCGATGTCCTCGCACAACTGGAAGTATTCAAAGAAGCCCAGCCCAAACGACTGGTAATAGTCGGGCGTGAGCCGGTGTCTGAACTCATCATTCCAGCGGTTCTTGATGAGCTTCCGCTCCTCGACCGGACCGATGGTATTCTTCCATTGGTAGCGATTCGCCAGCGTGTGGCCCTCGACAATGCATCCACCGGGAAAGCGCACAAAACCCGGCTTCAAGTCGGCCAGCATCTGCACCATGTCGGCACGCAGCCCTCCGGGCCGATGTTTCCACGTGTTCACCGGGAAAAGCGACACCATGTCCACGTCCGCCGTGCCCTGCCCTTCGACGACCAAATTCAGCCGCGCCTTGGCCTCCGTGGTTTTGGGCTGGAGCGTGGCATGCAGTTTCTGCCACGTGGCGCCCAGCCGCTCGATGCGCGCATACGCCAGCACCTGCCCTGCGCCGCTGACCAGTTCCACGCCCAGCGCCGGTGAGCCGTTGACCGCCCGTGCCTGCACGGAAAAATCATAATCCTCTCCCGCGCGCACCCCCATGCCGCGGAAACCCTCGTTGGACACCCCGAACGCAGCGGCGCCGTCCGAAGCAATGCGCAGATAATGCACGTTGGCCGCGTCGAAGGGATCTGCGTCGCGAATCTCCAGTTTACCCTGCGCTCCGCCGGCGCGCAGCTCGCTCCATCCCATCATCGCATTGGGGAATTCAAAGGCGCGGTTCTTGACAAGTTCCGCATAAAGCCCGCCGTCAGCGCCAAAGTTGATGTCCTCAAAAAACACGCCCCACATGGCCGGATTGATTCGGGCTCCCGGATGATCCACGGCCACGGTGAGTTTCACCTCCGTCGGAACGCGCCGCACGACGCGCACCCCAAACAAACCGCCCGCGTAATTGCCCGGATGCGCACTCAGTTTCACGGTGACGCGCGCTTTGCCCTGCGTCAGTTGCTCCGGCACCGGATAGGTTTTGTCCCAGAACTTCCCCGGTTGATCCTCATGCAGACTGGTGGTGGCGATGCGTTCCCCACCCACGAGCACATCGAACGTGCGATTGCCGGTTTCACCGCCCCAGTAAGTGAAGATCAAGTCCGCCGGGCCATTGGTCGGCACGGCCACTTCAAAGCTGAACCAGCCGCCGTCCCATGCGTGTCGCAGTTTGCGTCCGCTGAATTCGCCCGGCCCGGACTTGTCGCCCTGCACGTTGTGATCCCGCTCAGGCTGCATCTCGCCGGGTTGGAACAACTCCACGGTGCGGTCGGCCAGCGCCTTCAAGCGCGCCTGTTCAGCCGCGTAGGCCTTTTCCCGCGCGGCCCATTCCGCGGTCGTAAAAACATCCCAGTAAACCGAGTAACGATCGGCGTAAGTCGAGTAGAATGGATGGAGTTCGACATCCGCGGGGCGGCCCACGCCCGTCGTGCGGAACGTCAGCGGCCTGCCCGCCACAGGCTTCACCCAGTCCGCCACCGTTTGGTCGCCCGTGACGAACACGGGCACCGCCGTTTCTGAGCCAATCGCCCCCAGGTCGCCCGCCAGCAAAATTGGGCCGTCGAAAAGGGCGATGCGCTCCGGATTGTCGGGCATCGCCTCCGTGCGGAGCTGTAACGGCATGTCAACTTCCAGCGTGTCGCCATCGTGCCATTCGCGGGTGATGCTGGCGTAGCTCTGCGGCGCACTGTCCACATCCAGCGCCCGGCCGTTGAGCTTCACGACAAACCCGTTTGTAACCCAGAACGGATGCCGGACGTGCACGGTGAGTTTAACCGGCTGCGCGCAGGTGAAGCGCAGCGTGCTCTGGCCGGTCTTCGGGAAATCCGTTTCCTGCCGGACCCGCAGCCCGTGCGCCGCCCAGTTCAACTCCGAGGCAATGAAGAGGTTCACCCACAACGCATCGCTGCTGTGGTAGTAAATGTTGTCGCCATAGCGGGCATGGTTCTCCATGCCGGTGCCGTTGCAGCAGGTGAAATCTTCCGCGCCGAGGAACTGCTTGTGCCCGCCCTGCGCGAGCGAGAGGAAATAGCACACCTGGCCCGTGGCCGGATTTTGCGATGCCAGAATGTGATTATGGACCGCGCGTTCGTAGTAATCCGCATAGCGGGCCTGCGGCTCCAGCTCGAACAGCTTCCGCGCGAGCTTCAGCATGTTGTAGGTATTGCAGGTTTCCGTCGTGTTCGCGCCCAGCCGGTCGTTGAGTTTGCCGGAAGGACCGAAATGTTCGCCCAGGCTGTTGCCGCCCGTCACGTAGGTGTGGTTGGTCAGCACGATGTTGAAGAAGTTCCGGGCGATGTTGCCGAACTTCGCCTCACCCGTGAGCTCATAAATCCGGGCCGCGCCAATGATCTTCGGTATCTGCGTGTTGGCGTGCTTGCCCGGCAGATCATCCCGTCCCGCCGCCAGCGGATCCAGAATCGCCCGGTGGTAAAACTTTTTCGCCAGATCGAGATACCTGGTTTCACCCGTCAGCGCGTAAAGATTGGCGAGCGCCTCGTTCATGCCCCCGTGTTCGCAGGCGAGCATTTTCTGCCATTGCTCGTCGGTCAGGTTTTTGGTCGTTGCAATGGTCCAATCGCCGAGACGCGACGCGACCTGCAGGGCCTTTGCATTATCGCAATAGCGGTAAGCATCGATCAACCCCGCGAACTCCTTGTGCAGCGTATACCACGGCACCCAGGCACCATTCAGGTCGAAGCCCGCCGAACGAATGTCACCGCGCGCCACCTCCGCAAAAACCTTTTTGCCGCCCGGAATGGCCGCGAGGTAGCCGTTGCCGTTGGCCCGCTGGCACTCGTCGAGTTGGTCAACGATGTAATTGACGCGCTCGAGGAAACGCCGGTCGCCCGTGTCCTGATACATGCGGGCGCACGCGGACAGATAATGCCCGAGACTGTGACCGGCCACGCCCCGGGCCTCCCAGCCGCCGTAATTGGCCGCTTTCACGGGCAGCCCCGCCTCCTTGCGGAACCAACTGAGCAGGCGGTCCGCGTCCAGGCTCAACAGCCCCGCCGCGTCACGGTCCATCGCTTCTTTGAACGGCCCGTCAAGGAGGCGCACTTCCCGCGGCAGAAACGGCACCGCCTGCGGCGCGACCACCGGCGCCACCCTGTCGTCCGCCGCCCGGGCGGAGACCGATAAATAAAGAAACCCAAGTAAAACGACTTGCAACGTCCCAGCGAAACGTTGACCGGCGGAATTCATGCGCGCCACGATAATCCACTTTATGCCGGAGCGTCCAGAACGTTGCAGCCGCCGTGCGGGTGCGAAGCGGCGCAGCGGACAGTTTCACCGCCGGCTGTCACCATCCCCCGTCGAAGTGATCTGCCTTTGCCCAATATTTTCCGCCGTCTACCGCAAAGCAACCCTGTTTTGAAACACCTCAGCGCGCGGCGGCGGACGCCGTGCTGCGCGGCTCGTTCTGCTGTCCAAGATGCTTGGCCACGGCCTGGGCCCGCGAACGCACGTGCAGTTTTTCGTAAACGCGGCGGATGTGCGTGTGCACGGTGTCGTAACCGATGCCGAGGGCTTCGGCGATTTCCTTGTAGAGAAAGCCCTTGGCCAGGTAATCGAGCACTTCCTTTTCCCGCGGGGACAGGCTCGCCGTTTCCCGCGCCACCGGGGCGGGCTGTTGAAACGAGGCCACGACTTTGCGGGCGATGTGGCTGCTCATCGGGGAGCCGCCGCGGTTCAGCTCCTGAATTGCCGCGAGCAATTCATCGGGCGGCGTCTGCTTGAGCAGGTAGCCGCTCGCCCCGGCGGATAATGCACTGAAGATGTGGTCGGTGTTCTCGTAAACGGTCAGCATCATCACCTGCGCCCGGGGCTGGACCTCCTTGAGCAGTCGGACGCATTCGACACCGCTCATGCCGCCGAGGTTGATGTCCATCAGCACCACGTCGGGCTGATGCGCCGGCAGGTCGCGCAACGCGTCCTCGGCCGAAGGGTGTTTGCTGACGCAGACGAAGCCCGGCGAACGGTCGATCAGCCGCGCCAGACTTTCACGCACGCGGTGATCGTCTTCCACGATGGAGACGCCGATGGGTTTTTGCCCGGTGGATGCCGCATTCGCCATTTTCGACTTCATGCTGGACTCTACCCTGACCCGGGGCCAGTCGCCAATACTGGCGACTCATCCGTCACCACTGGCAGTGCAAACACCACGCGCGTGCCCTGCCCCGCCGTGCTGGAGACGTCACAGCGCCCGCCAATGTCTTCAAGCCGCCGCACAATGTTCCGCAGGCCGTGCCCCGAACTGGCGCGCTCGCTACGGCCGGCCGCCGCGGTCGGGGCGTTGATTCCCCGGCCGTCATCCTCGATGGTGATCCGGATCATCCGCGGCTGGCATTCGAGGCGCAACGTGGCCACGGTGGCGCCCGAGTGCTTGACGATGTTGTTCAGGGTTTCCTTGATGGCGAGATACAGGTTGTGCCGCGTCTCGGCACCGAGCACGCAGTTGGGCAGTTGCGTGGGCACGTCCAGCCGGCAGCGGATTCCCGCCAGCGTCAGGTATTGCTGGGCAAATTTGCTGATGTAAGTGATCAACCCTTCGAGGGTGTCGTTCTGCGGATTGATGGCCCAGACGATTTCATCCATTGCGCGCGTCAGTTCCCGGGCCGTGCTCGAAATCTGGCCGACATGCGCCTCCACCTCCTCGGGTGTGTCGCGCCGCGCGAGTTCGCTCAGCAGCGTAATCTGCGTCAAGCCCGCGCCCAGGTCGTCATGAATGTCCTTGGCAATGCGCGCCCGGTCGCGTTCCACGGCGCGTTGCCGTTCAACGCGCTCCATCTCCGCGCGCAGCCGCCGCCGGAACGTCCAGCGCACGGTCAAAACCGCCAGGCTGCCGGCCAGCCCCGCGAGCGTCACGGCAAACCACCAGGTTTCATAGAATTGCGGTTCGACGTGCAGCCGGAGAATCGCTCCCCCCTTGTTCCAGACGCCCTCGTTGTTGCAGGCCGTCACGTGAAACGTGTATTCGCCCGGCCGCAAAAAACTGTATTGCACAAACCGCCGCGGCCCGGCCTCCACCCAGTCCTTTTCCAATCCCTCCAGCCGGTAACGAAACCGCACCTTGTCGGGCGAAACGAAGCTCAGCCCAGTGTAATGAAACTCGAACTGACGCTTGCCCGGCGGCACATCGAGGACGCGTTCCGGCGCAACCGCATGACTGCTGCGCTCGCCGGCGGACGGCAGTTCGACGGTCATACCGCGCAGATTTTGTTCGACACCATCAATCAGCAGTTCCTCGATGGCGACGGGCGGCGGACGCAAGTTGGGCGCGACATCGTCCGGCTGGATGGAGACGGCGCCTTTGAGCGTGGTGAACCACAGTCGCCCGCCCTGCGTGCGCCAGCAGGCTGGCTGGTAACTGCCGGAACATTCCAGCGCCGGCAGGCCGTCGTAGCGTCCGTAAGCCGTGCAGGGAATGGCGGGGAGTTCTCCGCGGGCGTAATTGTTCAGCGCCGCCCGCGCCACGCGGAAAATGCCCTGATGCGAACCCGCCCACAGATTGCCTTTGTCGTCGGAGAGCAACTGCGCAATG
Organism: Verrucomicrobiia bacterium; assembly: GCA_035765895.1. Lineage (NCBI taxonomy): Bacteria > Pseudomonadati > Verrucomicrobiota > Verrucomicrobiia > Verrucomicrobiia bacterium. Next base: position 35,136 of record DASTWL010000029.1, read on the forward strand.
ACATTGTCCGGGAGCCCGTCCTTGACCGTGAAGCGGCGAAACTTTCCATCCGCGTAGCGCAACAGCCCGCCGCGGAAGGTGCCGGCCCAGACGGTGCCGTCCGGGTCCACCTGCAAGGACCAGACCGGATGTCGCCCCGCGCTCGCACCGGGATTCAACATCACGACATTGGTGTTCCGGATGCGATACAGATTCCCATCGCCCCCGCCCGCCCACAAAACACCGTCCTTCCCTTCCGCCAGGGCCCGGATGTCCACCGACCGCGGGACGCCGGGATACGGCGAGAAGAGGTGCGTCTCCAGATTGGTGCACACGAACAGGCCGTCCTTGCGTCCGGTCCAGACCATTTGTCCATCGCGACTGGTCAGAATGACTTTCACACCGTGATTGACCGGCAGGCAGCGCTGCAATTGTCCTCCGGTGAAGGTGAACAAATCCTCGTCGCCCACACTCAGCCACAGCCGGTCGCCCAGGCCGGGATAAACGCTGAAGACAAATCCATGGCCGCGCCCGCCCGGCACGTCAAACAGGTCCAGCTGGCCGTTTCGCCAGCGGGCGAGGCCGCTGCCTTGCGTGCCGAACCACATCGCACCGCCGGCGTCTTCACATACCGAAACCATCGCCGCCGGCTGCGCGCCCTCAGCCACGCTGAACGACTGGAAACGCTTTTTGCGCAAACGCACCAGGCCGCCGCGATTGACCCCCGCCCAGAAATCACCCTCCGAATCCTCGCAAAAACAATCCACCCGGTCGCCGGGAAAACCTTCATCCGGCGTGAAGCGGCGGGTGACGCGGTTGGTTTCCACGCGCACGAGTCCGAGGCCATATTGCCGGAACCACATGCTGCCGTCGCGCTCCTCGTGAACGCCCAAGCGTTGCACGGCGGCGCCGTCCAGGGCTTCCCCCCAGGGCCGGAAGCCGGGCTGCCACTGGCGCTGCCGGCTGTTTTGCAAATGTTGATCCGCCACCAGCCAGGTTCCGTCGTGCTGGGTCTGGTAGACGAAGGTGATGTCTGCGGGCGTCGTCCCGTTCGTCGGCGTCTGATCCACGAACCGGTTCTGTTCCCAAACCACCACGCCGCGATCGGTTCCGACCCAGATGCGCCCGGCGTCGTCCGCCGTCACGCACCGGATGCGTCGCCCCTCCAGCCCGCTCTCCACCGGCGGCGGCTCAAATGTTCCACCGCGCAGCCGCCAGAGCTGCGCATCACGCCCCCGATACCACAACGTCCCCGCCGCGTCTTCACACGCGGCCGTGCCCAAGCCCTTGGCCGGTGGCTCCAGAATCTGCCAGGCATTGGTGCGGCTAAAATCGCGGCGGATGAGGTCGCCCGTTGGCAGCAGAAAGGTCACATGATCCGGCTTGGACACCACCTGCAGGATTTCCAGGTCGGCGTATTCCCGACTGCGCCATTCCAGCCTGAATACCCCGCCGCGACACGACGTCAGCGAGCCATCGTAAGTGTTGATCCAAAGCGTTCCCTGCGCGTCGAGGTAAAGTTTGCGGATGCGCGCGTGCATCAATTGCGGGGTGTTTTCGGGATCAAACGTGACGAAGCGCACACCGTCAAAACGCGCCAGGCCGTTGTAGGTGCCAATCCAGAGATAACCATCCGGCGTTTGCACGATGCCGGTCACGGAGCTGTTTGGCAGGCCGTCCTCCGTGGTCCAGACGTCGATGAGATAATCACTGCCCGCGCCGTTTTGATTGGTGAGCGTGCCGTTGGCGGTCGTTGGCTGCCCGGCCGCCGCCATGAGCCCGCCGCAAATCAGGGCCAAGCACCAGGCCAAGCCGCGGATTCGGGGCGACGGAGTCATGTTAAAGTCTGCGTAGAGTGCGCGTGAAACGCAAGCCGCCCCGAACATGCCCCACATCACGGCTGGACTGCTGTCACCGGCGTCAACGTCACCGGCCCCAGCAACCCCGCATCCGCCAGCGGCCAGTTCGAGGCGTCAAATGGCCGGTAGTCGAGATTCACAAAATTGATGTCGTGATAGCTCTTCCATTGAACCCCGCGCCGGTCCAGGTCGCGAATCCGGTTGGCATCCGTATTCGTCACTTCCACTTCGAGCAGGTTGTTGGTCGGCGCAAGCCGGACCGCCGCCACCCGAAACGGCGGGGTGAAGAGCGTGCCGAGGTCCACTCCATTCAAACGCACCCGCGCGCTCTGGCATACCTTGCCGAGATCCAATTCATAAACGCCCGGCGCCGGCGCATTCGTCGGCGCGTCAAAACGGATGACATAACGCGCCGGGCCGGCAAACCGCTGGGCATTGGCATCGCCCAGTTGCGTCCACGAGGCCAGTTGATCGGTTTTGAACGGCGCCGGCAATTCGGGCCCGCCATCAATGAACGACACCTGCCACTCGCCCGACAACGGTTCGGACCGCCCGTCCGCCTGCCACCACTTCCAGACCGGCCCGTTCAATTTGCGAGCCGCACTTTCCCGCAGCACCAGCGCATCGCCCGGGCGCAATTGCACCCGCGCTTCGATCGGGCTCGTCTTGCCCCGGCGGACCGATGTCGTGCCCGTCTGGCCGGTCAATGGGTCAAGAACGACAACCGATTTGGCCGTGCGCGCCAGCGGCAGCCAGCCATCAAACGGCGTGTCGCCGCGATTCGCGACGAAGTAGGTGGTTCCCGAATCCGCCCGGCGACGAATGCACATCAAGCCCGGATGATCAAACAGGGTTTCGCGGGTTACGCCAGCCGCCGTCAGCGCGGGTTTCAACGGGCCCACCAGCACTTTGCCACGGCCAAAGCGCACGGATTGCACTTTTCCATTTTCGCCGGATTTTGCGGGCGGCAAACGCAACGATTGCACCAGTTGCGCGAACTCGGCGCGGCGTTGCTCAAGCTGAGCCAGCCCCGACACATCGCCCGGCAAACGATCCTGGAACAACACCGTCGCCCCGCCGCGCGCGAGTTCCAACGCGCGCCGCAGGGTGGCCAGTGGCATGACGTTGCACGGCGGCAGCAACAGCACCTGATGGGTTCCGTGCCCGGACACCGGCATGCCGGTCAACTGCCGGTCGGAGATG